>CAZOEM010000157.1:0-6439 GCA_964578735.1 uncultured Halobacteria archaeon
CTGAAGCTTCTTCATACCTCTCTAACTTTTTCAAAACTTTTCCTTTGTTCTTCCATGCCTTCCTTTCATCTGTCTTATCTGGTTTAATCTCTAAAACGCTTTCGTAACATTCCAATGCTTTTTCGTATTTCTCCTTTCTATCCGCTCCGCTACATTCATCGCCCCAATTTTCATAGGCCCGTCCTTTATTGATCCACACGTCAGATGTAAACTTTTTATCAGATGAGGTTCCTAAGATTTTTAATGTTTCGGCATAAGACTCTATTGCTTCTTTATACTCTTTCAAATTTTCAAAGGCACGCCCTTTATTGTTCCATGCAGTAGCATTATCGGAGTCAATCTTTATTGCCCTAATATAGCATTCTATCGCTTCTTTATGCTTCCCTAATTTTGCAAGAGAACGTCCTTTATTGTTCCATGCTGGGACGTATTGCGGATATAATTCATTTAAAATTGTATCAAAACATTTTATAGCCTCCTCTTCATCTCTTTCATCTCTTTCATCTTTTTCCCTTTTACTAAGAACAACTCCTTTGTTATGCAAAGCAATAACTTTCTCGTGTTCAGCGGGATTAAATTCTAAAACTCTATCAAAACACCTCAACGCCTCATCGTGCTCCCCTAATTCACTAAAGGTTTCTCCCTTCTTGATCCATATAAAAACATTTTCACCATTTATTAACAAGGAACGCTCATAACATTTTATTGCTTCCTCCCGTTTACGTAGATTAGAGAGTGCCTCGCCCTTTTTACTCCACGCAGGTGCATAGAAGGGGTTGCATTTTGTTGCATTATCATAACAAGGTATTGCATCGGGGTATTTCCCTAAGTTGCTAAGAACAAGTCCTTTGTTGTACCAGGCGAGTCCGTTCTTGTCATCAATACTTAAAGCGTCCTCAAAACATTTCAAAGCATCTCCATTGTTTCCCAATTTTTCAAGGATCACCCCTCTCTTTATCAGTGCTGGGACCTTTTGAGAGTCTAATTTCAAACATTCATCCAGACTTTCTAATGCTTCTTCATACCGGTTTTCACCCAAGTTATATAGAGAGGATGCTTTTCTGAACCACCCAATAGCATCCTGCGGTATTACTTGGGAGAGTACGTCATGCGTCTTGCCATAGTCAGGTCCAACAAAATTTAACGCTATGAGGTTATTTTCTATTTCTAAATATTTTTTTAATACTGTGGCGGTTATTAGAACAGCAGGATTTAACTTTATATATTGCTCTTTTTTTTGGATTTCAAATGATTTTTGATCTGTGTAGTAAATTTCACCTTCATTGAGATTCCCATCAAAGTTTAAATCTACATTCTTTTTATGCATTCTCCAAAGTAAAGTTGCGTTACATGGCGTGTAATGTGTACTTTTTACATTTAAACATAATGGAAATAGCGGAAGGAGATGATACATTATCTTTAAAATCTCCATATAACGCATTACTGGCTCTTTCTCTTTATCTTCAAATACTGCTTGCCTTTTTTCATGGGATAAATCTCTTCGAAGGGGTAAATGTTGCTCTAACAAGTTTATAATTTCTCTATCAATATTATAATAATATCCATATTTTTTCATTCCTTCCTTTAGAACGTGTTTAAATACATTAAAGCATTCTCCAAAAGTTAAGTTAGAAAAGTCCAAATCCTTTCCCGTAAGCGCTCTAACATGCTTCTGCCAATCATATCCCCACAGTATTTTTGCGTTAAATTCTGCGATAACCCTCAAAAAGAATTCTAAAGAGCTTTCAAGCCGTTGGATTTCCCCTTCTGGGTTCACATCTAGGTTAATCGCTCTGAATAAGTTGCTTCTTCTCTCATCAAACTTTTCAAGGAATATCTCGGGTAACTTACTTAACCAAACACCTTCTTCTATTTCCCTTTCAATTTCTTCAACGGCCTTTTCAACTCTTTCCCCCAACTCTCTATTTCCAACAATTATCTTCCTGCTAAAAACTTTTATTATGACATACTTGTTTTCAGTTAAATCAAATGAAAGAGGGACTTTTTTAAGAATATAAACAACTCGAGAACGAAGCAATTCAACAACTGCGTATGTGTCTATAAGTGATGGGTTATTCATGAGATGCGAGGATAATTCATCGATATCCTTAAAATCGGAATTTGTGTATTTATCTTTAGATAAAATATCCGAACATTTCTTTAGAATCTCATAAGACTTATACTCTTTCTTACTAATTCCTTTCTTCACCCCTTCACTTTCTAACCACTTTTTAAAAAAATCGGAAGCCTTAGGAAAATTACCTCTTGACCACTGTATTTCTCCCGCAAGATTTGCGTATATATCTTCTTCCTCCACTATCTTCAGCGGCGTCTCAAGAGCTGAAAATGCTTTTTTCATTTCCTCATCAACAGTAGCTCGCTCTAATTGATTATAGGAATCTAACAATGATAACAAAAATTCGCATAATTTACCTGTTTTCTCATCCCCTTTCCGGTAACAAATAGCTTTGGCTATCCCTAAATTGCGTTTGCGCTCTTCAAAATCGCCTATTCTGAAGAAAGCAACAAGACGCTTGTGCTTTAAATCCGCCAAATCGCTCTCTGCTTTTTTATCTCCAGCCTTATTTGCAAATTCTATCGCTTTTGATATGTTTTCAATGAACGTTGCTGGTTTATTTTTGAATGTAAGCGCTCTATACTTATAACAATTGCCCCGATCCTCATAACTTCCTCTTTCATCATATTTTCCACTGGCTTCAGCTGCTTTTTTATAGGCATCTGCTATCTTAAAATAATCATGTAACTGCGTCTCCTTTAATGATAGCTCCGCTTGCGCCCTCCAATAGAGTGTTTTATTTTTTAATTTCACGAGTTCAATGTCTTCTGGTGGATGTTCACCGAAAAGTTCACCTAAGAGTTTATCAATCTTTGTTGAAAGTGTATACGCTCCCTCAAAGTTCTTCTTGTTATAAAACTCTTTGACTATCTCAGGTAGTGAACGAAGGTAGTCCTGCCGTAAAAACTCAAGATACTTCTTTGCTTTTTCATTTCCTGATTCCGCTACAAACTCCAGCGATTGTCGGATTTCATCAAATAATTGTTTTGGTTCTTCTTTAAGTGCAGAGCGTCTATGTGCATAGCACTTCACCCAATCCTTAGAACTTTCGCTCTTATCGTAGTTATCACTAATTCGTGCAGCCTTTTCGTAATAACGTGCTATAAGATAATGATCTGGTTCTTGCTCCTGCTCTTTTATTTTTGCGAAGGCTCTCTCATAAAATGCCTTGTTAAGAGATACCATCCGTTCAATATCTTCAGAGGGATATTTTTCGTAAAGCTCTTTTGCGTATTCATAACCTGCTCTTGAAACTTTACTTGTATCCTTATTACCTTCCCTATAGTAGTAAACCGTCTTCTCAGACTGTATAATTAACGATAGAAACCCCCATATTTTATCAGGTTCATATATCTTTACCTTGCCGTTTACCTTTAGGTCATGGGTTCTGCCATCGCTGATTTTTAGTGTTACTTTTTTCTTTTTCTCATCGATCTTTATTTTGACAGAGTTTTTATTATCCTTAATGAAGATGCTTTTGCCGTCATCGGATTTGCTAATCTTTGCATTTTTCGCCCAGCTAATACCGAGATCATACATGAGGTACCTTATAAGTCTCTCGCTATCGTTCCCTGGGACACGATCCCAGCCAAATAAATACGCCATTCCAAAAAAATCATCTACGCTTTTTGCTAAATTATCAATATATGAGAAAACAAGGCCGTCTTCATTCTTTAAACCTTCTAAAAACATTTTCACTTCTTCAACCCCTAGTTTAGTTTCCGATTCTATTGATTTTGCGATGTTTTCAAAGAACTTCTCTAGATTATTTTTCTCGTTAGACGCAATCGCTTTATGCTTATAGCAATTCGCATGATCCATGTATTTTTCCATTTCTTCACTGTTTCGTGCCGCTTTTTCATAACACTCCGCTATAGCAGAGTGCTTAGGGAATTGTTCTTTCTCTAACCCTTTTGCCTTTGCCCTCCAGTAAAATGCCTTATTAAGTCGTATCACCTGTTCAACATCCTTCTTAGTGGGATATTTCTCGTGAATCTTATCTGCATATTCATAAGCTTCTTTCGAAAATTTGCATGCTGTATCAAAATCCCCATTTTTATAGTACCACTTCGCTTTATTTTTGTAATAATCTATCTGCTTTTCGTGAATCGGATATTCTTTTGCGGATAAACCTTTATACCTCTCTAAAAACTCTTTAAGAAATTTAAAATAGCTTTCATAGTCTATTATTCCACTTTCCTCTTCTTCAAGAATGTAAGCATAGATATGTCGGTAAGCAGGATCAAACGCACGTTCTAGGTCCTTTGAATTAATGAAAAGCTCTTCAGCTTCGCTAAAACTTTTCTTAGCATCAGCAAACTTTTTTAGCCTGAGGTAAGTTTCCCCCTCCCAGTGATAACTCTTAGCTCGATCAAGGTCTGCAAATGTTCTGCTTCTTGCATTGTTTAACCATCCAAGGATTCCATTTTTGAGGCTTTTTGATTTATCCGTTTTTGCCTCTGCCTTTTCAAGGCATTTAATAACTCTTTCTTCCCCAAAATTGGCACGAATAAAAGGAAGCAACCAATTTGCGTCAACAATCAGAGCCCCTTTTAAAGCTAATGCAACCCCAAATCCTGAATTCCTTTTTGAAGAATCAATATGCTCCTCAAACCAGTTTCTTAATCCTTCTTCTGATTCCGTTATCTCCGATTGTAATTTTGAGGTTCTTATTCTCACGATTCTTTTTGTTAACGTATGATCTGCGGACCTAAAAATCCTTATAAGACGTAGTTTCTCCCATATACTTCCTTTTTTATCTAATCTATTTTCCAATATATTTTCGCCAAAAAAGATTTCTGATAATTCTTTACTGATCTGGAACAAAGCCCAAAGAAAATGATTAAAGTCCTTCAAATCTGAAGTTATTATATTTCCTGTCAACTCGAAACTATTGATTATTTGGCTGTATCTTTCAGATAAAAGAGAATCATCAAAAATATTCCAAATAAAATCCCCTAAATATCTTGGATAAGATCCCTTCAACTCCTCTGTTAAATCAATTTGCCTAACCAGTTTAAAAATATAATCGGATGACTCAGCATCGTTTCTCTTAATATTTGCAATGAAGTTATTTATATCTATCAATACTCCTTTCTCTAACTTTCGCCTTAGAACACCCTGGTTACTTTGCTTTATGTTCTCTATTACAAATGATGAATTAAGTTTGAGATTATCCGTACAGATCACCTCCAACTTGGTCTATATTATAAATCAACATATTTATGTCATTTAACGAGCTCTTCTCTATTTTTGGTATCAAATTGACTTTTTTGAGTATCTCTATCAAATTGACTTTTTTTAAGTATCTCTATCCTAAATTTTGGGTCATCGCTTGCGTTGTGCATATTGTGAATTAGGAACTGTATCTCCTTTAAGTTGGTTTCTTCTATTTTTGAAACCAAATCAACTTCTCCTAACTTTTCTATGGTATTTTTTACTAACGCATCTCTAACTTCTGTTTCATTCTTTCCTATATTATAAATAAATTCGCGAATCTCTTTTAAATTTGACCCTTTTAATTTTTCAACCAAATACTTTTCTATAAATTCCTTATAAACATCTTCGCGGATATATACGTTGATGAATTTTCCAATTTGTGTTAAATCCAATACGCTTAGATACTTAAGAGTTTCATCAGTCGTAATTTCAAAAAGTTCCTCTATTTTCTTTGGATAAAACAATTTCAATTCATGAAGGAGTCCAATAGATTGAGAATACCAAGAGGGAGATTTGTATATCATCTTGGCAAAATATTTCAACGTGTCGCGCGGCAAAATTATTTCCTTAACGTCTTCCTCAATATTATACCCTTTAAGAACACCTAACCGAGCACTTATTACCTTAATATCCTCTGATGTACGGAAGAAATCTTTCATAACTTCAATCCCCGTTTCACTCGTAATTAATTTTTTCCCTATTCTAATCCCACCATTTTGATAAAGGGCTTGGAAAATTTGGAGGGTGTGATCGTATTGTAAATCTTTTTCTAAAATTTTCAAAGTATATTCATCAGAAGTTATGCAATCCATGCTTAGTATTCCGCGATATTCCCCACTATCCACAATTAACCGTGCAAACAGAGGTGAATGTAAAGTATAATATGATCCCTGATTTGGTATAAATAATTCGGAAATCAAACCCTTTTGTTTTAATTCATCGAGCTTGTTAAGTGGTAATCCTTCTCTTTCTATGAATTTAAAGGGAATAGAAATCTTAAATTGATATAATGCCCCAAACGGTAAGAACATATCTCTATCTCTTTCAAGATAGTCTTTATAGACAATATCATAAATTTCTTCCCCCCGAACATCGCTTAATTTCTCTTTCTTAGAATCCCAGCTATCTAAACACTGTTTTAAG
>CAZOEM010000158.1:0-6434 GCA_964578735.1 uncultured Halobacteria archaeon
AGCATAGAGATCAGTATACCGATAGAAGCTGCTTACGGCGCTCGTGACGGCACTTATCACCCGAAATTGTATATAGAAGTGGAAAAAGGCGAAAATGTACGGTTCCCTGTCCGTGTGAAAGTGGACAGTAGTGAAGTGGAAATACTTGAGATGGATGTCCATCCGGAGATTTCGCTCAATGAATCAAAGCAGATAGGGCTGGTGGTGGCGAATAACAGACCTAATCCAGTGAACGGGGTGAATGTGCAAGTGAAGACAAAAACCGATGAGTTAGAATCCACGCCTGAGCGAATATACATAGGTAGTTTGGGCGCGTATGAAAAGAGCCTGGTGAGTTTCACGCTCACTCCTCTTTCCGCTGGTGATAAAGACATCTCGTTCGATGTTACTTATAAGAATGGCGATAATGTGCATCACAACGAGCTTAAATCTTCTGTATTGGCGAAGAGCATAGTAAATGTGAAGCTCATCCTGTTGAATGCGCCTGAATTTGTTAATACGGGGGCGGTAGCAAAGATTGAGTTTGACGTAGCTAATGGTATGGCGAAGGATATTAAAGCGGTATCCGTGATACCGGCGATAGACAATGGAAGCGGAGGAGTCCGGGTATTACCTTCAGACCGCTTTATTGGCGATATAGAAGCCGGGGAAGCCTATTCCGCTTCTTTTGAGCTTTATACAGACGATTTGGACGTTGGCACTATCAAAATACCGTTTAAATTGGTGTTTCGTGATTTCGACACGGACAAGAGATATGAGGTCCCCGGTTACTATCTACAGATAGAGGTAAAAGAGCCGCTGGAGAGCGATTTACCGATTTATCTGCTCATAGTCGCACTACTTGTAATTATCGTTGTTGTCGCTGGTCTGGTCTGGGTAAAGCGAAAGCGAAGAAGGTAGGGTACCATGATCCACACCAAAAACCTAAGCAAAACGTACAGGATGGGAGATGTGGAAGTACAGGCACTACGGGATGTGAACTTAGAGATACAGGATGGCGAATTCATTGCCATAATCGGTCCTTCGGGCTCTGGGAAATCCACATTACTTAATATAATCGGCTGTTTAGATAAGCCAACAAGCGGTGCGGTCTTCATAGAGGGTATAGACACCGCATCATTGAGCGATAACGGGCTTGCGGAGATAAGAAGGGAGAAGATAGGATTCATATTTCAGCAGTATAATCTCGTCCATACGTTAAATGCAATAGAGAATGTCGCGCTGCCCATGTTCTTTGCAGGCGTGAAGCGAGAACTAAGGCTGCTCCGGGCAGGGGAATTACTTGTAAAGGTCAAACTTGGCGACCGCATGTATCATAAACCTGCGGAGCTGAGCGGCGGACAGCAGCAGCGAGTGGCTATTGCACGGGCGCTCTCAAACGATCCGGAAATAATCATCGGCGATGAGCCAACAGGGAACGTGGACACAGAAGCGGGGAATGTAATAATGGACATCTTAGAGGGTTTGAATCGCGATGGGAAGATGATAATCGTGGTGACGCACGATGCCGAGATTGCAGCACGTGCAGGCAGAACAAAAAGGATGCGAGACGGTAGGGTGCTCGATTAAGAGATGATAGACATATTTCTTCTGGCATTCCAGAGCATAAGAGAAAGAAAAGCTCGTTCGATACTTACTATACTGGGCATTGCCGTGGGTATAGCTGCTATTGTCTCTCTGCTTAGTGTTGGCTATGGTATGCAAGAGGCAATAATGGGGGAACTGACGGAGTTTACAGATATGATATCAGTGCTGCCGGGTGAACTAAGAGAGCAGGGCTATGTAGAAAAGGGGTGTTTTACAGATCGCGATGTAAAAGACCTGCGCAGGATAGAGGGTATAAAAGACATATCGGCAATTATCTGGGACCATGCAGAAGTTGAATATAGAACTGAAAAAGTACCCCTTTATATCATGGCTGGAGACACCAAAGACCTGGGTAACATCTATGTAGAGAGCGTAGGACTAAAAAACGGTCGCTGGCTCAGAGAAAATGATTATACCGGTTGTGTCATCGGACACAGCGTTGCCAATGACTTCTTCGATGATGACATACACGTAAACGATAAAGTAGAGATAAACGGGGATAAATTCATTGTGCTTGGTATATTCGAAAAGGGAACCATGATGACATCCAGTGATGTTGATCCAACCGTTTTTCTCACGCTTCGTGCCTCAAAGGCTGTGCTGAAAACAGACGATTTTAGTTACATTATGGTGCGGGTATATGACATAGAAGAAGCGGAAGGAATAGCCGAGAGGATAGAGGAAACGATAAATGATAACCACGGGCTCGATGATTTCGCCACTGCAATGACGATGGGAAGCATAATAGAGCAGATGGAGACTGTTTTCAATATCATACAGGGCGTTTTAGTGGGTATAGCGGCAATCGCGCTTATTGTTGCATCCATTGGTATAATGAACACGATGCTGATGTCTGTGATGGAGCGTACGCATGAGGTAGGCGTGATGAAAGCGATAGGGGCAAAAAGCAGGGATGTGCTCTCTCTTTTCCTACTTGAATCGAGCTTGGTGAGCCTGGTGGGCGGTATGTTTGGCTGCGTACTTGGTTGGGTTGTAGCAGAAGTTATGAGCCACATAGCGGGCAATGTATTCGGAATAGAAGTTGTAATAATTCCAAAGCCCGCACTTTTCCTCGGTGGGATGGCAGTTGCCATGACGGTAGGAGTTCTATCGGGGTTCTATCCGGCAAGGAAGGCGTCAAGGATGAGTCCTGTTGAAGCAGTGAGGTATGGATAAACTTTCTTTCTAAAGAAAGAAGCTTTACCAAGAAAGATCGTTTTTGCAAAGCAAAAAGATAAACAGGAAGGGTGTTGAACGATGAAAGATGTATTTCTATTGGTATACCGGAATATAAGAGAGCGAAAAACTCGTTCGATTCTGACGATGCTGGGGGTTGTCGTCGGTATAGCGGCGGTAATCGCAATAATGTCTATTAGCTACGGCATGGAGGAATCAATAACGGAACAGTTGAGCGAGATGGCGGACCTGATAATAGTAAGGCCAGGTAAAATAGGTTTTGAGACGGGCTATCTGGAACTCGGCAGCTTTACAGACCGTGATTTGGAAGATGTAGAACGGATAAATGGAGTGAAGAAAGCTGCGGGTATGGTGGGAGGAATGCAAGAGGTGGAATACCGTGGCGAGAAAGTCATGGTGAACATTGCAGGTACAGAGCCAAGGGATTTTGGTGCTGTATTTGGAGAGACAATAGTAAAGCATGAAGAGGGAAGAGACCTACGCGATAACGATCACAAAGTGTGTGAAATCGGGTATAGCATAGCCCATGATTATTTTGACTATGAGATTGGAGTTAATGATAGACTAACGATAAATGGAAGCAAATTCAGGGTTGTCGGTGTATTGGATGAGCAAGGAGGATTCAGGTCCAATGTTGATTCACAGATATACGTAACGAAAAGTGATGCGTTGAATATTTTCAATACCAATGATATTGCAACCATCTTCGTCCGAGTGAGGGATATAGGCATGGCAGAAGAGATAGCAGAAGAAATAGAAGAGCGAATAGACGATACTCACAAATTGGACGATTTCTCAACTGCAATGACGATGGGCAGTGCAGTAGATGCCTTAGAAGACATTTTCCAGATGCTACAAGTTTTTTTAGTCGCCATTGGTTCTCTATCGCTTATCGTAGCTTCTCTGGGCATAATGAACACTACACTGATGTCTGTCATGGAGCGTACGCATGAGATTGGCGTGATGAAAGCGATAGGCGCGAAAAACAGGAATATCCTTTCTCTATTTCTGCTGGAAGCGGGTGTGGTGAGTGGAATAGGTGGTGCTCTGGGCGGTGTGGCGGGTGTTTTTGCCGCTAAAGTCATAACTATATATATACATGCTGCGTTTAACGTTGAGATCGCAGCGATAACGAAGCCTGAAGTTCTGCTCGGTGGTGTTGTGGTTGCAGTGCTCGTAGGTATTTTATCGGGATTCTATCCTGCGAGGAAGGCGTCAAAGTTGAGCCCCGTGGAAGCAGTGAGGTACGAATAAACCTTCTTTCTAAAGAAAGAAGCTTTACCAAGAAAGATCGTTTTTGCAAAGCAAAAAGAAATAAAGGATTAAATCAAAAAAGCCGTTTTTGGATATAAGCAATTGTGTGACTGCCACCTTACTTAATCAAGCGCCAGAATTGCAAATGTTTCCCGTTGGTCTTTCTACCGTTAGTGTTGGTCCTGGCGTAGAAGTTGTTGGTGGTGATGGTGGTGGTGTAGGAGTTGGCATCTGTGCGTTTGTTTGTGCAGTTTCAGATGCCTCTTTTTCGACACATCCTGCAAACTTATACCTCTACAAATCACATATAAGACACGAATAAAAAATCAGTGCACTACTTTAAATCGGTGTTAATCAGCGTTAATCTGTGTCTTAAAAATCATTGGACAAAGATACGATACAGTTCGGCTAAATTATTATTTGTGAGTCCCCTTAGCTCATATCAAACCAATAATCTCCCCTTTCACATATTCTATAAAATCGTCCTTGGAGACCTTACTGAAAATGGTTACCACACCATTTCTTGTTAGCCCTACCACCGAGCCATACCGTTTAGATTTCAATACGATATACCATATCTTCCCATGCTTCAAATGGTCTACATACAGAGACGTATCCCCCAAATCGGAGCCATATAACGATAACTTTTTGATATTTGGTAGATTAACATCATCGAAGAAGATTATTTTTGTATCCTCGAAGTTATCTTCGTGAAACCGCTCAAATCGTGCTGGCTCTATCCGCACTTCCACTATCTTCCCCGCGGTTATGAAGAGTATTTTGCTCAACTGATTTGCGATATTATTAGCCCGCGCTTTCTTATCCATAACCGTAAGCGCAATCCCACCTCCTTGCGCTCGCTCAACGAAGAAAAAAGGGGCTTCCGATGTGGTTGGTACGTGCACCCGCTTACCATGATGATACACATCCAGAAGTTGATCCTGATTGAAAGTTCCATGCAAGGTATCTCCAACTAAACGCAGGTCACTTATCTCAGTGATCAATGTTATATTTTCTTCTTCCAATTTCTCTTCTGCTTTGAACCCTTTCAGCTTGGCTGCTATCCCTTGCATGTCAACCTCATCTTCAACCACGAATAATTTCCCTGCTAATACCATAGGTTATATAATATAGTATATATTATGTAAAGACCCCCCTCGAACATTCACAAATTACGCTCTTATCGTATCTGTTTATCTGAAATAATGGGATAGCATCATACCTATGCAATTTCTCCTTGATTTTTGGATTTGACTCCTTCTTGTAATCTTCCAAATATTGGTACTCAAGAAGATATTCCAGTTTATTCTCGCCATAAAGACTCAAACAATCATAAAATAGCCCCGTTCTAGGAAATGGACGTGCTGAAAAAATTGCTACATCCGCTAACCCTGAAGCTCGGAGCTCAATCATCTATCTTGCGGTCTTGGCAATGTTATTAATGGTTTCATTGGGGAATCCAATTATGAAAAACGCCCGCGAAGAGATACCAAACTCAAGTAATTTTACAATTTTTTCGGGGGCATCAGGTTTGATGATTTTGCCAACGTATTTTTGTATAGCAAAAGAACCTGATTCATAGCAAACCACCCTCTTTATGGAGTTATTTACCATTTTTGGACAACTCCTCAATACGACAGCTTTCCCACAAAATCTTGTACTGATTTACGAAGAAATTATACCAGAATGGGTCCTCTGACGCCCGTAGTTCGAAAGCGGGATTAGGCTCAGCGGATCGATGATGGTAAAGTTCTACAAAGCAGGTCCCATGTGGTTGATCTGGGTCTATTATGACTAATCCAAACGATGGAACGTATGGCAAGTATCCAATCTCAACTTTGCCTATGCTGCCAGGAGTGTTAGCAATAGCAGAAGAAAAGTTCTTGTCTGACAACTGTTGTTCTTTTGAAAAGAAGAAATCTCTAGCAAAAACCTTACCGCCAAGGTGACGCTGAACAAGGTCACGCCCTTCCTTTGACAGCATCTCAATGCGATTTAAACGACGGTTGCGGTCCCACAAACAGGAAATAGCTATCAGGGCCAAAATGGTGATTATGTCGAACACATTATCAAGTAAAAACTCAACGGACTTTTGAAAACTCGATGAAGCCCTCTGTTCCTTCCCCCGCTTTTTCTGAAATTTATCCCTGATTACGTAATATGTAAGAATCTTTGATATATAGCGATTGACAAGATGTTCACTATTTGCTTTGGAGTAATGTTGTCTACACGTAATACAATATCAAAAGGGGAGAAGTCTTTTCCAAGTTCAATATTGTACATTTTCTTGTAAATCGAAAGAGATTTCTCCTCTCTTTTAGTAAAGAGTTTCATTGCGACATCTAGACTAATCTGGTCTCTCTTTGCTATTCTTTCTGCGCGTGTGTCCCGATCAG
>CAZOEM010000159.1:0-6433 GCA_964578735.1 uncultured Halobacteria archaeon
CGAAGCGTTTTGATCAAACTTTCTTAAAGTTTGATAGAAAAGGTTTGTGGAAATCCATATAATCTTGTGATTATAAAAATTCGCTAAACAAATATAATACTCATAATTAATAATCATACATACATAAAAGGTTTAAAGATTCAAGGAAATGGCAATGGCAAGTAAAGAGGGAATCAGAAAAGAAGAAATAAAAAATGTTAAGCAAACCAGATGAGCATGGTAAATTTGGGATTTTCGGGGGTAAGTTCGCACCAGAGGTGTTGATGACGACGGTAGAGGAACTAGAAGCGGCATATAATATATACACTAACGATAAAGGTTTTAGAAGTGATTTAGACTCGCTACTGAGGTCTTATGCAGGTCGTCCAACAGCGCTTTATTACGCAAAGAACCTATCAGAAATGAGTGGTGCGAGGATATATCTAAAGCGGGAGGACCTGGTGCACGGTGGTGCACATAAGCTAAACAACACTCTGGGACAGTGTTTACTAGCGAAACACATGGGTAAAAGACGAATAATTGCGGAGACTGGTGCAGGTCAGCACGGAGTAGCAACTGCGATGGCTGCTGCTGTTTTAGGGCTCGAATGCGAGATATACATGGGCACAGAAGACATAGAGCGGCAGAAATTGAATGTGTTCCGGATGAAGCTATTAGGCGCGAAAGTGAACCCTGTTGATTCCGGCTCTAAAACGCTTAAGGATGCCATAAACGAATCTATACGCGATTGGGTAACTAATGTCGAGAATACTTATTATTTGATAGGCAGCGTGGTGGGGATGCACCCCTATCCGTTAATGGTACGCGAGTTTCAGCGAGTCATAGGCAAAGAGACAAAAGTGCAGATATTAGATGCCGAGGGCCGGTTGCCCGACACGATAATAGCATGTGTCGGCGGTGGAAGCAATGCAATGGGCATTTTTTACGAGTTCCTGGACGATGATGCAGTAGAACTAATAGGCGTAGAAGCAGCGGGGAAAGGGTTAGAAACAGGCAAGCATGGCGCTTCTATTTGCGCGGGCACCGAAGGCGTCTTGCATGGCATGTATTCGAAATTATTACAGGATGAAGATGGCCAGATAAAGCAATCGTACAGCTTTGCTCCCGGGCTTGACTATCCCGGTGTAGGACCTGAGCTGGCGCATTTGGCCGAGTCGGGACGGGTAAAGATGGGTTCAACGACAGATGAAGAGACGTTAAACGCTTTCAAGGTCCTGTCCACGAAGGAGGGTATAATTCCCGCACTCGAATCCGCTCATGCGATCCATTATGCGATAGAAGAAGCGGGGAAAAAAGCTAGTCAAAGGAGAGATCATTTAATTGTTGTTAACCTTTCCGGAAGAGGGGATAAGGATATATACACTGTGGCACAGGTGCTTGGAGACAGGAGGGAAGAGGGATACATATGACATTAGAAGATAAATTCAAAGAGCTGAAGGAGCGGAACGAGAAAGCATTTATAGGCTTTATAACCGCGGGCCATCCCAGTGCTGAGGAGACATCGGAGATCGCTCTTGCGATGATCAAGGGCGGAGTGGACATATTAGAGCTTGGGTTGCCATTCTCAGACCCCATAGCAGACGGAGTCACAATCCAACAAGCAAGTGAAATCAGTTTGAGTGCAGGAATGAATACGGATTTGTATTTTGATCTTGCAGCGGGGATAAAGGGAGTGGAAAAGGTATGCCTCACTTATTACAATCTGGTATTGCAAAGAGGGCTGGAACAATTCGTGCACGATAGCGAATTCGCAGGGATAACGGGTTTAATAATACCTGATTTACCGGTGGAAGAGTCGAGACCGCTGCTAAAAGCATGTGCGGGACATGAAATCGATTTGGTATTCATTATTGCACCTACAACCACGGAAAAGCGAATGACGAAGATTCTGGAGCTCGCATCGGGCTTTATTTATGTTGTCTCGTTACTTGGCGTAACCGGTGAGCGGGCGCGGCTTTCAGATGCCGTACGACCACTTATCGGCAGGATAAAGGAGCTGGAATTATCTCGTGACCAGCCACCAATACCTCTGGCGGTTGGGTTCGGTATCTCCAAACCGGAACACGTAAGAGCGGTTTGTGAAGTTGCAGATGGTGCGATAGTGGGCAGTGCATTCATAAAGATGATAGAGGAGCGGGCAGGTCCCGAATTAGAAGATCGGAAGGGTATGCTTACAGATATAGAGGCATTTACAAAGAGTTTGAAAAGGGAGACTAAAAACATCCGATAAATATATTTTAGGCTAGAGATTCATATATATAATATGGTATAAACAAGATGTAAGAAATAGCCCGGTAGTGTAGCGGTCAATCATCCGAGGCCCTGGACCTCGTGACGGCGGTTCGAATCCGTCCCGGGCTATCGCAGAAGAAATCAAATCAGTGTAAATCTGCGTAAATCAGCGCCTAAATTAAATAGGTAGCAGTTATATTTTATATACAATAAAAAATGATTGAATAGCAGAGAAGATGCAGTTAAAGACGAGTAAAACGGAAATAGCGCATATTTTTATCGCTTGGCTTGCTATTTCCGTTGCGTTTACTATTGTCTTATCCAAATGGTACCACCAAAGTTTGGTTTCGATATTTATTATTTCCGCTGTTACCGTTGGCTTTGCATTTATCTTACATGAACTTGCACATAAAGTAGTAGCACAAAAGTATGGTGCGTGGTCTGAGTTCCGGATGGCACCGTTTATGCTGCTCGTGGCAATAGTAACAGCATTTATGGGGTTTATATTTGCGGCTCCGGGCGCAGTTATGATATCCGCATCTTATCTCTCAAGGGAAGAGAGTGGTAAGATTGCGGTAGCAGGACCAATGATGAATGTAGCACTGGCTTTTGTCTTCTTACCGCTAACTTTTTGTTCGGGCATGACAAAACAAATAGGCAATTTTGGCGTGATGATAAACGCATGGCTTGCTGCTTTCAACATGATTCCAGTTAGTGTATTGGACGGGAAGAAGGTGTTTGCATGGGATCGGCGAGTATATGGTGTTGCGTTAAGCATTGTGATTATTGTGCTGGTGATGAGCATGATGATATAACATTAGGATAGGATAGAAAGCGATAGCAACGAAATGATATTTCTTGTGGTCACTTACGGTCATGCCTTCTGTCGAAGTATCCATTACCGTTTCTGCCGGTGGGGATAATTTAAGCAATATCCGTATGTCTTCTATGTTCGTGGTCATCTCATCTGTGAAATCCCATAGCGGGTATTAGTCTAAGATATTTATAAATTTAATACTTCTGAAGATAAAACTTACGTAATTAGATATAATTGTAAGGGCAGCCCATTGTCGAATATACCCGTATAATAGAGGTGTAATAAATAATGGAATACACAAAAAGGCATCATACATCTTTTGCGTTATTATGTACCCCATGATAATCGCTATAAAACCTACAGAAATATAATAGAACCATATATTTTCCTTTTCCATAGACTTATTATTGTCTTTTTGCATTTTTTAAATAATGTCACTCATATTTAAAGAAGTCACTATACCCTGTACTTAAATACAGGACCTGTACTTAAGCATGAGTGCTGATGACTAAATTGCATATACATTCATTTATCCTTATCTAAAATTAGTTTACCGCCAACACCAACATTCTCAGGCGAATTTTCTTTTATCAACACCACATACGCCTCCCGTGGAATCCTGTAGGCTTTTTCAAGGGCGTCTGTAATTTCCTTTACCAACTCCCTCTTCGTCTTTACATCCTCTATCTTCGGTCCTTCTATCGTTGCAATTGGCATTTTATCATACCACCTATGTTTTAAACATTTAAGTCACGACACTATACGATAATAGCATAAAGGGGTATAAATATTTTTTGATTTTTTCACGTGAAACATCTTTTATTGAACGTGGATAATTAAGCATGAATAAAACAAACCTCCACTAACATCTTCAAAAGCCTTCTCATAGCTTATCCCCTATCGTTTTGCTTTGCGCCTCCATCGCTTTTTTGCAACTCTTATCATCCGTTTTACGTGATAATTAGTTTTACATTGTCTATGGTCTTATCATTACATTGGCTAAAGTTACTATGAACAAGGCAAGAAGTAACCACCCTAAAACCCCTTCTATCATAACAACTATTCGATACCGACCTACAGGATACCAATCTCCATAACCAACAGTGGTGAATGTAACCATACTAAAATAGAAAGCATCCAAAAAGGACACTCTATCTTCACCGTTTTCTTTTAATCGCTTGATACCTTTTTCCAGCCAGTAAACAAGGGTAAATACCATAATTAGAATGACCGCCCATATCAGTGGACGTTCTGGCTTTACACCATACCACAAGAAGCCCCTGCTACTACATCCCATAACTTTGAGACCGACCACTCTTTGTTTGCTTGGCTTAATCGCCGGTACTGGTAGTAAGCAGCATCGGCATCCTCAAACTGCTCTATCTCCCTAAAATTTTTTATTAATTTTATGTATGTTTCTCCATCACTTTCCAGCACATCATTGAAAGAAATCCATCTCCCATACATTCGATTAAAATCTATTTTTGTGAGGTAAACCTTGGTAAATGTAGTCTCTGTGAAAAGGACTTTATCAAATTCTGCTGAAAAAAAAGTGGCAGTGCCAGCAAAATTCGCATCCTGGAAGAAGGCAGTGCCAGCAAAATTCGCATCCTGGAAGAAGGCATCGCCAGCAAAATTCGCATCCTGGAAGAAGGCATCGCCAGCAAAATTCGCATCCTGGAAGAAGGCATCGCCAGCAAAATTCGCAAACCCGAAGTTGGCAGTGCCAGCAAAATTCGCACGCCAGAAGCCTGCATCGCCAGCAAAATTCGCATCATTGAAGTTGGCAGTGCCAACAAAATTCGCACCATTGAAGTTGGCAGTGCCAGCAAAATTCGCATCCTGGAAGAAAGCATTGTCAGTAAAATTCGCATACCAGAAGCCGGCATTACTGGAAAAAGAAGTTCCAGTGAAAACAACATTTCTTCTAAATTTAGTGTTAGAAAAATCAACATCCTCTTCAAAGATAGAGTTCCTAATTACTATGTTGCTTTCAACAATCTTTAGCTTTTTTTCTAAATCATAAGTCTCACTATATAGGTTAGGGGTCTCCGTAGAAGATTCTGCGACATAAAACACAATATCTTCGTCCCACTCTGCATTAGGAACGGTTTCAAGCTCTATTTTGCTCAAATTAAGCTCTCCAATTATACGGACGTCCCTAAGGAATACGTCTTCTCCATTTTCAATTTGTTTTAAAATATCGGTAGCGTTAATTTCTGTAAGTTCCTTTGCTTGAACAGAAGTTGACATTAACAAAACTACTATACCCAAAAGTAATATCCACACGATCACGTTTTTTAGTTTCACTTTTTCACTTCTTGTATTTGTCATAGACCAAAAATAGCTACAATAATTAATGTGAAGTTTGCTATATAATATAATAACATCCACCTCTAACTCAGTAACAATGATCAAAAACTAATCCAATTGTCCAAGAAGCGGGCTTCCTGCTCTGAACCTCTAACTCAGTAACAATGATCAAAAACCAAAGAATAATATTAGGAATTGTTTTGATACTTCTCTTCACAGCCGTAGCATTAGCAACCACTCCATCCGCTCCCTCAGATGTGATTATATACGCCTTCGACCAGAACTCGGCGGGACGCGATAACGGCAATGAATGGGTCACCTTCCACAACCCATCAAATGAAAGCGTGGACATAGGCATTGGACTTTTGAGATTGAATGCGTAATAACTCAAAGTGGACTTTTGGCGTTACTGAATTAGAGAAGGGGGAGCTATGGAGTGGATACGTCAAGAACGTAGTTGATGGCGATACGGTTGATGTCTGTTTCAACATTTACGATATCCAAAGGGTAAGATTAGAGGGGATTGATGCGCCTGAGATAGGCGAAGAATGATATGAAAAAGCGAATGAGTTCGTAAACAAGACTTGCTGGGGTGAAGCCATTAAGCTCGATGAGGATGATAAAAGGCAATACAACCAACATTATAGGATATTGGCGGTTGTTTATGTTAATGGCTCAAATCTAAATGAGCAATGAGTGAAGGAAGGCTATGCTGAAGTAATGTATATTCCGCCTTCTGAGTTTAACCCTTATGAGTGGAAGGCTAATTATACACCTACACTAATATCGGGCTTTGAGTTATTGCTCGCTATGATTGGTGTGGTAGCTGCGATGTGTTTGGTTAGGCTGAGAGGGCGAGTGTAAGATAAAAATAGAAAAGCATATATGGGATGAAAGGCTAAGACAAAATTGAAATGGATGTTAATTGGAGGATAAATAGATGAATAAAAGATACGGTATATTGGTTGTAAGCGTCACGATTTTGGTTCTATGTTTTGTAGGAACAGCATCGGCAACGAACTGGACTGTGAATGGCAGCAGTGGAGCAGATTTCACAGGGATACAAGAAGC
>CAZOEM010000160.1:0-6394 GCA_964578735.1 uncultured Halobacteria archaeon
AATCTGTGTCTATGATAATTATCAAAATTGGTAAATTATTTACAGGGAGTTCCCTTAGTATAGTATGCTCCCATTTGCACTTCGCAAATAAAAGCTCTTTTTCAGTTTCATTCAAAGCCACAAAGTCTATTTCATTGTTATACCAATGCCAGCATGAGCCAATTCTCGTGAATGAAAATCAAGGATGATAGAAATATTGCTAAGTTTTGACAATATTACAATTCGTTAACTATAAGTAGCACTAACCTATGTTTTATATTATCTTCAACGTAAAATAAAGATAGAAGGCGCGAAGATGAAGGGTGAAAATAGAAAAGATGTCCATCGCGTGGTGCGAATCCATGACGGGGGCGAAAAGGCGAAGAAGGAAAGCGCCGAGGAGGGGCGCTATATAAATGCCCCAAAAAATTAGGAGTTGATATGAAAAGATGAAAAAGAAAACGGCTGTTTTGCTTGCCTTGATAAGCATTTGCCTGATTGGGATGGCTGGGATCGTAGCAGTAAGTGCGAGCGATGAGCCAATTGCTGATGTGATATATGAGCCAATTGCTAATGTGACATTATACAAAATAAACCCGGACGGCACAACTACGCTGGTTAAAACCGGTAACACATCAATAATAGCGACCTCGGATGAGAATGGCACGGTGAATATTGAAGTTGACGGCAGCAGTACAACAATAGTAGATAGCCTGAAACCATCAGAAAGTAATGAGAATATCAAACGAATATCAGTAGTGGTCGATTTTATAAGTGGAATGATCTATGCAGGTGATTATCAACTGATTCTAGCGGGAATCGCACATCCTGAGGGGTATCCGCGTCAACATCCGGAATCGAAACCAACAATACCGGTAAAAGTAGATTTTGTGAATAAGACAATCGACACAGGTGGAAAGCAATTAAAATTGATAGAAATCAAAGAGATAAGCAGAGAAGATATAATCGCGGAAAAGGGACACGGCAAAGTTTCAATATCCGGACAATTAGATTCAGGTGAGGGTCGTGCACACGGATAATGGTATTTTGCAGAAGGCTATGAACTCTTCGTGGAAATAGATCATTCGCCATCAGATGTTGATGTCCTTTTGGCTGTCGTTGATATGGGGTGGAGTGGCGAAGGCATAAGTGATAGGGACCACGACGGATACGCTTGTTTCGATCACACAATACCAGAGGGCGGTGATTACTATACCATTGTAGGGGCGCCAGACAGAGGTTTTGATTACGAGAGATGGCTACATTGGTACTGGGAGTAATAAGTTTTATAAAGCAGCATTCAGCGGCTTTATCTTTTGGCTACCAAAAAACGTCTAAATGCCAAAAAGCTTGCAAAAATATGCGACTTTCAGTCGTTAAAAAAATATAGGAGGTGAAAAGAAGAAAAAGATGAGAGGCGAAAAAAGAGTGAACTTTGGAAAGCAAAAGGCAGTATTATTTGTGGTTCTATTCGCAGTATTGATATTCCTAAGCGTTGGAACTGCTTCCGCAGCAACGCAGCATTATGTTCATCCCGGAGAATCAATCCAAGGTGCGATAGATGCAGCAAATTCCAGCGACTCGATTGTGGTCCACAGCGGAACATACTATGAGACGGTGAACGTGACCAAGCAGCTTGTGCTTCGTGGAGTGGATACAGGCGAGGGGAAGCCGATCGTGGATGCCGGTGGAGACTGCAGTGCGATCATCTTGTGCACAGATGGGATAGTGCTTGAGGGGTTCAAGGTGACAAATGCGGGCACCGGCAGCGGGAGTTCGATAAGTGGATCAAGTGCGACAGTCACATTACCAGATTCTCCGGAGGCGGGAATCAAAGTAATCTCAAACGGAAACATCCTTAAGCACAATGACGTTATCAACAACAATTGGTACGGTATCGACCTCCATGTATCCTGTAACAACTCCATCGAAGACAACAACGTCAGCAACAACAATTGGTACGGCATCTATCTCGAAAGCTCCCGCAACAATACCATTTCAAACAACACAGCCAGCAACAACGAAGGCGGCATAATTCTCTTTTGTTCCAACAGCAACACCATTACGGGCAACGCAGAAAGAAACAATAATGGGGGTATTCTCATCACAGCCAATTCTAGCGATAACGTCATTGCAGGCAATACGGTCATGAGTAACCTGTGGTATGGTATTTTGCTGGACGAATCCAGTAACAATGTCATTACTGGCAACGACTTCATAAGCAATACAACGAACGCTAATTCTGCTAAATCTGCCAACTTCTGGAACTCCACAGAGCCATTGACTTACCAGTACAACAACACGACTTTCACCAGTTACATAGGCAACTTCTGGAGTGATTACAAATGTCCGGATGCAGACGGTGACGGGCTTGGAGATACACCTTACGTCATAGATTCAGACGAAGACGCAGACCACCATCCCCTTATTAGTCGGTTCGAGAACTACTCTTTTATATAACCACTAAAAGTAGATGTGGGAGCTTCTTCCACACCTTTTTTTTAGACTCCCGTATTAGACGAAGAGAGCAGGATAGCTCACCGTCGCTAGGAGCATGGCGTAAGAGCTTCGAATACCTTCCTAACCGGATCCTCTGTTTCTTCGCGCGTACCCACATTATATATATGAGCCTCTGTAAGCATGTCTAAACAACCTTTAATAATAAATTCAGTCATTAATTCTACCCATTTTCCCCATAATTTTTGTTATAAACACCTAAAGCGCATTTGAGAAGATGTCTGAAAATATAGGACATAAAGTGCGCAATGAAATAAATTCCAGCTTGACAGGAGGTATTCCATTATCTGACTGTGTAGCTTCCGTATGAGATGAAACGAAGTAATGTGTGAATGCGATATTAGCAAAAAAGTCGAAAGTTCCCAAAATAGCATAGTAAATTAGCCCATACCATAGAGTAATGACATCGATATAACCGTTGTAGCTATTATACCCAAAATGAGCATGAAAATATCTCTTTTTAGTCTTTTCTCTTCCATCTCTTTTCTCTAGAGTCTGCGTATTGACTTGCTTAAAATACTCCACAACCTCAAGGTCTACACCCTTAAGCATTTGGAGTTCTCTTCGGAGCCGGTGTTTTTTTTCTCTCAACCAAAAAAGAAAGCACCGCCACAACTACAGACATTACTGCGGCTATTAGGGTTATCAAAAAACTCATAATCTCAAGCGTATTACCTTCAAGCAGGGGTCTCTTTTTTATTCAGATATTTCAGTACTTCGCCGAACAAGTTTCTCCTCACACGCCATAGCTCTATTCCCACTATATCCCTTTTCTCGTCATACTCCACGAACAAATCCTCGCTTACTTCCACAGTATCCTCAATAACCCCCCCTTTATCAACAAATATAGGATGTCCGAATCCGAATCATATCTAACCTTCATCTGATTTTTACTCTATTTATTTCATTTCCAACAGCTTTTCATAGAGATGTCTTTTAAGTTTTTCTTTTAGTGCAGGTTTTCTTTTTGTAAAAAAGGAAAATTTAAGTGCTTTAGAAGATGTCCACTTCTGCCACGCAGTTAGGACATACAATCTTCTTTTTTACCGCTTCCCCTGTTATTCCCGGGGTTGTTATGCCTTTTATCCGATGAGAAGGATGCGTATCTTCTATTCTTATTTCTATCATGCACGTTTCACATAGTGGAACGCCACAGACACTGCACTTCTCTGTTCCCGCTCTTTCCTTGCATATCGCACAAATTTCGCCCGCTTCCATTTTTGGTATAAACTAAGTTTAGTATTCCTCTTTAATATTAATAAAACATTTGTATTTATCCATACATACATACATACATACATACATACATACGGAGAAACCAAAATGCGTGTGCGTTCTTCATTAAAGGAGCTAAAAGAGTACAAACCAGGTAAATTGGTAAAGGGAGCGATAAAGCTGAGTTCCAATGAAAATCCATTAGGTCCCAGCCCGGAAGCGATAAAGGCAATAGTCAGGAGCTTGGAAGGCGGTGAATTGAACCTGAGCATATATCCGTGGGAGAAGAATGAGGAAGAGCTTGTGCGTGAGATTTCAACATATGCCAATGCCAGTGTTGAGAACATTGTCATAGGTGCCGGCGTAGATGGTGTGCTGGACACTCTCGTTAAGATATTTATAGATAAGGGAGACGAAGCGATAATACCCATACCCTCTTTTTCTTTATATGAGTCACTTGTAAAAATCGCCGGCGGCACACCAAGGTATGTAAAAAGGGTAGGGAACTTCAGCATACCGGTCGAAGAATTAACAGCCACTGAAAAGACGCAGATGATTTTCCTCTGTTCGCCTAACAACCCCTCTGGTAATTGCATATCTGAGGATGACGTGCGTGCGATAATAGAATCTACAAATTCTATGGTCGTTATAGATGAAGCGTATGTGGAATTCGCAGGTACATCATTGGAGAAACTGGTGCACGAATATGAGAACGTGCTGGTACTAAGAACATTCTCTAAGGCTTTTGGGCTCGCAGGACTAAGGGTGGGATATGGAATATTACCAGAAAGGCTCGTAAGTCAGTATAAGAAAGTTTCTATCCCCTTTACCGTAAATAACATAGCCTTAAAAGCTGCAATTGTGGCGTTACGTGATAATGTGCATTTGCGTAGGAGCGTAGAGCTGGTGCGAGCTGGGAGGCAGTTCCTCGAGTCAAATCTGCAGCAGTTATTCGCTGTGTATCCCTCGCAGGCGAATTTCGTGCTCCTGGACGTCACACCACGGAAATCGTATGCAGTTTGTGACACGTTAATGAAGAACGGGATAACCGTGCGTGATTGCGCTTCGTTTAGAGGTGCAAATGATTCCCTTATCCGGATTAGCGTGGGGACACGGGAACAGAATGCTAAAGTTGTGGATGTTTTGATGAACATATGAAATGAAAACAGGGGATACTATTTAAATGATAAAAGCCATATTTTTATGTATCAAGAAAGAAGGATATTAATTGTTCACGGGAGTGAAGGTAAGAAATGAATATAAAAGAGGGTTTTGAGAAGCTATTTGTGAAGAAGAGGGAGGTTACGAATGAGGGCGATTATCTAGACCTGGACATAGAGGAGTATGAATCAGATATAGAGGATGAAGAAGGCGTAAAGAGGTACATAAAGACTTCGGAATTGACAGGTTTATATGATGTCCTAGAATTGAAAAAGGAGATATATGCGGGCAATATCCTGATTCTTGATATATCACTGGCAAGGCAAGATAGAGTCTTGGTAGAGAAAGTGATAAAAGACTTGAAGCTGGCAGCATCTGATGTGGGCGGGGACATTGCCGGTATCGGTGATGACCAGATAATTATAGCACCAGAGGGAATTAGGATAGAGCGGAAAAAACTGGGTGGGCAGTAGCCCTTTACCTCGGAGTTGCTATGCGGTGAAAGAGGAATGTCCTCTTTGCGGTGCGGAAAGTGAAATACATTTTGTGCCCTATGAAATCCCTTTCTTCGGTGAAATAATGATAACTACTGCAGTTTGCTCATCATGCGGATATCACTCTACCGATGTAATGGTGCTCACAGAGGAGAAGAGGACAAGAAGTGAGACGGTTATTTCTTCTGCGGATGATTTGAATGCAATTGTTATAAGGTCGCCGTTTGGAACCATTGAGATACCAGAATTGTATGTAAACGTAGAGCCAAAAAGGGGAGACGCATTTATTTCCACTGTTGAAGGCGTATTGAATAGAGTGGAAGGAGTGGTGAAGATGTTGGCCCGAGATGTAGAAGGTACTGCGAAGAAGCGTGCCGAGACTGTTTTGGATCAAATAGATAAGATAAAAACGGGTAAAGCAAGTATGACATTAATAATAGATGATCCTACGGGTAACAGTGCGGTAATTCCCAATAAACTATTCTTTAATAAAGATAGATTTACTAAAGGGATTTAAATTTAGTTCATTTGTCATATAATGTTAGAATAAGAAGAGGTGTAAAAATGAGTGGGGGCAAATCAGTAAAGAGGAATATAAAAGTTGAGACTGTAAGCTGGGAACCAGTAGAGAAGCAAGAGATAGAGATAGTGGAAAGGAAAGGTTTGGGACATCCGGACAGCTTATGCGATGGCATAGCAGAGGCTGTTAGTGTTGCGCTGTGCAAGGAGTATAGAAGGAAGTACGGATTGATACTGCATCATAATACCGATAAGGTGCAACTCGTCGCTGGACGGTCAAATCCGCTATATGGCGGCGGTGAGGTTATTTCACCGATTTACATCTTGCTGGGTGGTCGGGCAACAAGAAGGTTTCAAGGCGAAGAGATCGCGGTAGACATCGTAGCAACGAAAGCGGCTAAAGACTATTTGCGAAACATAAGGAACCTGGACGTGGATAACCACGTTATAATAGAGAGTAAAATGGGTGATGGCTCATCAGACCTTATAGAGGTTTTTAAGGGTAATTC
>CAZOEM010000161.1:0-6312 GCA_964578735.1 uncultured Halobacteria archaeon
GCAGATGCACTCTTTTAGGGTTGTAGCCTATACAACGCTGAAAGTCAGGTTATAGAGTCCGAGCCAGAAGATCTGGAAGTTACCATCTACAATACGGACCTAGGCGTTGTCAAGGAATACCGGACAACATACCTCCCTGCGGGAATAAGTGATGTCCTGTACGAGGGTGTAGCTTCGAGGATAGACCCTACCAGTGTTCGCCTAACGGCAGTTGATTCAACGGTTACTGTATTGGAGCAGAATTTCCAATATGACCTGGTCAGTCTGGAAAAGATACTGGGGAAATACATCGACAAAGAGATAGTGGCTTACCAGATATACGGCGACAAGAAGGAGATGGTTGAAGGAACACTACTGAGTTTCAGCGGGACACAGCTTATCATAAAAGACAAAGAGGGGAAGATACAGACACTTAGTTCAAATAATCTGCTCCTGCCTGAGCTCCCCGAGGGACTCATGACGAAGCCGACGCTGGAGTGGATTATGGAAGTTAACGAAAGCAAGAGCCAAACACTGGAACTCTCCTATATGACCTCCGGTATGGCGTGGAAGGCGAACTATGTTGCTGTTACGAACAAGAATGACACGGAACTTGACTTGAATGGCTGGGTTACGGTAACAAACAACGCAGGTGCCACATTCAAGAACACTTCGCTTAAGCTTGTTGCCGGAGATGTGCACCGGGCACGGGATGACACTTTGTATGAAACTCCTTACTATATGTCGACTCCGACACCTAAAGCAAGTCAGTTCGAGGAAGAGGCGTTGTTTGAGTACCATATGTACGATCTACAGCGAAGAACCACGTTACGGAACAACGAACAGAAACAGATTTCGCTGCTGGAAGCTGCGGACGTTAAAGTCGAAAAAGAGTACGTGTATGACGATATAAGCGGCTGGTGGTGGTATGATAGCGGCTGGTCTGAGACGGGCGAGAAGAAAGTAGATGTATTGCTTAACTTCAACAACAGTGAGGAGAATAATCTCGGTATCCCTTTACCCAAGGGAACGGTTCGTGTGTTCAAGACAGACAGCGAAGGAAAGCTGCAGTTTGTAGGAGAGGACTCGATAGACCATACACCGAAGGACGAGACCTTATCACTACTCATGGGACAGGCATTTGACATAGTCGGTGAGAGGAAGCAGATGGACTTCAATAAACTCGCGGGCTGGTATGAATATCTGTGGGAAGTGAACCTAAGAAACCACAAGGACGAGGATATTGTGGTCACGGTGGTTGAGCGAACAGGTGGAGACTGGCAGATAATAGATGAAAACTATGACCATACGAAGGAATCAAACAATCAGATAAATTGGCGGATTCCGGTCGAAGCTAATGGGGAAAGCACGCTAACATACACCATAAGATACAAGGAAGATTGAATAGAATAACGAAAAGACTAGAGAAAGCATTTAATGTGTAAATTGAAAGAGTACTGTGGCAGTTCTAATGCCATTGAGTACTCTTTTCTTATTTATCCTACGTTCCACAATGGCCTCACCAGCGGATACCTGTCCATTGCACTTACGGGATGATCTCTATGTTGGCTGGGCAGAAAATGGAACAAATGAAAAAGGATAAGGACTTTGAGAAAGTGCGCGAATTAGCTATTAAAATGAGAAAAGGCCTATAAGTCAAAGTGGGCTTAACCGAACACGCATGCAATCGACTTTTATTAGTACTATAGTTGCTATAAACTTAAACATTTGCTAAAAGAAGGTAAAATTTTGGACCATACCTCTTTAATGCTTCTACACATATTTTCGAGGAATGATATGCAGGACTGCCAGGGCCATCATATTTTTCCTCGATACTTTTAAAGTCTATACTTCCCACTACATGCTATACAAGTCTACAAATGTGCTCTTTTACGATTAAGTCCGCTAGGGACGGAGGAAATAGCCGATTTTGGTTGCGGAGTCTTCTTATGAATGCTATAATGTTTATAGGTGGTTGAACGCATTAAAAGTATCGGAAAATTGATTTCCCATATACTCTATGATACTTCAGAGGCTCATAAGCATTTTTTGCATATGAATATCCATTTAGTTTCCGGATTAATAAAAATTCTGCGTTATGCAGGGGAAATTGAAATAGTGGACGGGATACGTGGGGGTAATTTAGAACATCAAATGAACGAAAGCTTCGTGTTTTACAATAGCGAGTTGTTCAGTCCGCACAATGGCGAAATGGTGCCAGTTAAGAATCCAGTCCCGTTCTGGCCACAATAGTTGGATCCTTACATTTCTTATCTCTGAATTGCATAGAGAGAAAAAAAGGCTATGGAAAAACAATTTCGACTTTATCGCTCCCAAGTTTAGTTACTTTTAAATCTGCCTTATACAATTTACCAACCCCCTTAATTAACCCCACCATGAAATCTATCAATCCCCGTTGGGATTTATACTTCATAATCAGGATTTTTTCATCCTTCCACTCATAATCGAATCTTGGCGGATTCGCACCGGGTATACTTTTTGTAGAAGCAACATGTACTGAATCCATTTTCAACAAAAATTCCTTTGCCGTTTTGACATTTTCATAATAAACACGATACATTTTTTGTGAATACACATTGATCCAATAATCACCAAATGCATCTGCCGCTTGAATGAAAGATATGTTTAGAACCTCACAGAGTGAATTAACGATTCTCAAAAAAATCTGATCATCAACATTTGATATTGGCATAATCAAAGGCTCTTTGCCAATCCCTGCTTTTTCTAATCCATTTTTCCATTTCTCTATTCCAAATTTCTCAATCACCATTTCCCTTAAGGCAAGTACAATTACTCCTTTCATTTTTACACCCACATTTTATCCTGTTGTCTTTTAAATGGATGGATGTAAATAAATAACTTGCGTATGTAGCTCAAATCTGACAGACTCAAGTTCAGTTGTAATCGACGAGAGAGGCGAGAGCGAAGCTAGCGAAGGATGTAGTGCAGTTGAGCTATATCTCGAGCATCAGAAGAACAATGTGAACGCAAGCGGATGGAACGAATACAATATTAGCATTACAAACCCGAACGCTGAGGATATACAAAAAACAATCTTTTTAGAAGGGACACGATATAACTGGGACACTACTGGCTGCTGGGTACGTGATTCCGACTTAGATGGTAAAACAGTTGCAACCTTGGAGAATATGATCGTGCATCTAGGGGATACCTTTGAGGTTACGGGGCCTGTGCAGCTTAAGGCAACGGGCGAGAGGAATTTTTATATCTTTAAGGTGAGGGGTGAGGAGGGGTGAAAAAAAATCTTTTTTATTGTATTATTATCCCTTCTTATACCGTAATCACACTCACTACATCTCCAAAATGTTGATCCTCAGTCAAAACTCTAGCTTTCAAGACGAGCTTTGTTTCGGGCTAAAGACAGCCTCAGGCTCTTCAGAAAACTTTTAAAAAAGTTTTATCAAAAGTGCTTCCGCTATCCCCCTCGCGAGGGACACCCTACCTCTGTTGACTTCTACACCGATTCGGGTAAATAGCACAGGAGGGTTTTTTACCCTCTGGCTGATTAGGCTACGAGGCACGCAACTCCACCAACAAAAGCGTGGGCATAGGAAATTGGACTTTAGAAACTACCCACGGCTCAACAGTAACCGAAGACATACCCAATGGCACTACCCTCTACCCGGGAGCCTATTATACCTGTACCCCTTTTTATCAGTGGCTTGACAATAGCCATGAAGCGATAATCCTAAGAAATGCAAAAGGTGAAGAAGTAAATAGAACCCCTGTGGTAAGCGATAACGAGAGCGATAACAGATATTGGATGCGTAATATCTCAAAGTGGTTTTTTGGCGTTATGGAATTAGAGAAGGGGGAGCTATGGAGCGGATACGTTAAGAACGTAGTTGATGGTGATACGGTTGACGTTTCTTTTGACATTTACGGTATCTAAAGGATAAGATTAGAGGGGATTAATAACCTTGAAATAGGTGAAGAAGGATATGAAGAAGCGAAGGATTTTGTTAATGTAACTTGATTAGGTGAAGTGGTTAAGCTTGATGTGGATGATAAGAGGCAATATGACCCACATTATAGGATATTGGCGGTTGTTTACGTTAATGGAACAAACCTAAATGAGGAATTAGTGAAGGAAGGATATGCAGAGATTATGGATATTCCGCCTTTTGAGTTTAACCTTCGTGAGTGGAAAGCTGATTATACACCTTCACCGAGTCCAATACTTTCGCCGAGTCCTACACCCAGCTTTGAATTATTACTCGCTATAATTAGTGTGATTGTGTGCTTCCTGCCGTACATAAAACCACTGAAAACGAAAAATAGAAAAAGTTGTTTAGCATAAAAACAATAGGAAGGAAAATATGGAATAAATAAAAAGATATAACTTTAAATACTCACAAGTTTTTATTAAAATTGTAGGGGGTGATGGAGAAAAATGGGTGGAGGCTCAACAATTTAACTTACTGGCTTGAAGGCTCTGAACTTTAGTTGATATTCTAAACCTACTTTAGGATTTTTTATATTCCATGATAGTCTCCCTGAAGTGGTTTTTGGACCACCGTTTTCTCTCTTGATTATTTCCTCTACAGATCCCACACTATTTTCATCTAAATCAAGAACTGCAAATGACGGGTTATCAAATCTATAGTCCTTAGCTAAATCGTCTGCAAGTTCAAAACTAATGTTTATCAAACGTGTTGGATGATATACCCTCAGATTAAATAAATCCCACGTATTATCCAAAGCTTTCTTAAAAGCTCCCTGGGGATAGTCAATCTCAGAGGTTAGTTCAATGGAGGGACTAAATCTATCCAAAATGGGAATTTTTACTTTTAAGTTTTTATAAAGTTGGCTATTCTCCGTAGTCTCTAAGTATCTTAGATTTTTTTGATTTACTACGATTTCCTTCCCATTTACTTTTGTAAATACATGTTTAATATCGTTTCCTACGCTATCAGACCAATATTCCAATTTGATAGAGGGGATTTCCTCTCCTTCTTCGACCGCAAGCACTTTTGATATCGCCCCTTTTGCAGATCCTTCTTTATCTAGTAATGTTACCTTTTCTTCCCATTTTTGGACTCTAAAAGGACTGTAAAAATTTCTTGATATTTGAATTTCTCTGTGTTTAGAATAAGTATTTGTAATTATAATAGCAAGAGCAAGCAAAGAAATAATAACCAAAAAAAGAACTAGAGAGATAATCCTAAAAGACTCATGGATAAAACCAATAATAAAGGTTAAAACCGAACCAATTAAAACACCAAGAAGAATGGTAAGGATAGACTCCCATCTATGTGCCCATTTAATAAAGCTTTCAATTTTCACGCCCATATCAGTCTATCTCATTAATCCTAAAGTTTCAAAGTATATAAAGGTATTACGTTTCACATGCAGAGTTGCGGTATAAAAACTGACTTCGATTAGCGCTTATTATGCTTACAGTCACTATACCCCGTACTTAATGTACAATGCCTGTACTTAAGCTCGAGAGCCTATGCCTTATTTTCCCAATATACTATCTTGACTTTGTTTGATTAACATAGATTTAATAGAAGTATTACTAAAGGCAAATAGGTAATATAAGATGATGGAGTTGATCACTTTAGATATAGACAGAAGTGTGGAAGAGCTAATGACTTTTCATACGTCATTTCACAGTTTTTTCAGGGTTAAGACACGTGACGTGATAAAACAGTCATTGCAGTATCAACAAGGACTTTTGCTTGGGGATAAGAGAAAAAATATGACGAACATGGAGAAGACCGTGCCCGATTGTGACCACCAATCGTTGCAGAATTTTATCTCCGACTCGAAATGGGACGAGGAGGGTGTTATCCGCGAAATTCAAAGGAGAGTCTGTGAGTTGATAGGAAACCCTGTCCATGGTTCTATTCACCTTGATGAATCAGGGTTCATTAAGGACGGTAAGAGTTCTGTAGGCGTGAAACGCCAATACTGTGGTCGGTTTGGAAAGGTGGATAACTGTCAGGTGGGCGTATTCCTGGGATATGCTTTCATGAGCTATCGGACGCTGATAGACAAGCGAATCTACCTTCCAGAGGAATGGGCAAAAGATCCGGATCGAAGAGCGCTATGCAGCGTTCCTGAAGAGATTACATTCAAAACGAAGGCTGAGTTGGGTTGGGAAATGCTTTTAGATGCAAGGAAAGATAATCTCCCCTTCGGATGGGTGGGCATGGACTGCTTCTATGGGCAACAGCCGTGGTTCCTTGACAAGCTTGACGGCGAAAATTTCCTATACATCGGAGACATTCCAATCGACACAAGAGTATGGCTGGAACGCCCAAAGGTTGAAGTTCCAAAGAGGAA
>CAZOEM010000162.1:0-5840 GCA_964578735.1 uncultured Halobacteria archaeon
CTTATTTTCCTCTTTATAGTATTGTAATAGATTTACCACGATTTCTTGAAATATCCTCTCTCAGAAACTGACTATTTTGTGGCACTAAAAGGACCGACTGTTTCAATTCACCGAAAGGCGGGACTTATGCTCAATGTGGTCTTCGCTTTTTCCTCGTATTTTCGTTTTAACCCCCGGATAGTACTTAAAAAGCGTACCTCAAATCCGAGCGTTGTTACCCCAAAAAGGATGACTATGTCTATTTTACGCTCTCGTTCAACAACTCCCGTTTTTCTTGCTGTGTTTCTCAAAAAATCCTCTGGTAACATCTCAATAAGGGTATTTACCGTAGGATCTACACTATTTTCATTATCTACTATCATATACTGGCTCACCTGGTAAAATAATTGCTTTCATACTATATGAAAATAGTTGGACGGTCTATCTCTTAACTGAACACGCATGAAATGATGTCTATTGCCATATTGAATTGAGATCAAGTGTGAATATAAAGAACTCGGGGAGGGGACTTTGTTGAAATTGGTTCCGAGTGTTAGAAAATTATCGACAGAACTTGTAAAGGTGCAGCGGAAATGATGGATTTATTAGTGATACGGAACAATTTGATTTATATGCAAGAAGAGCAAACTAAAATTATGGAAATTACGAAATGGCTCAAAGGGTTATTTAGCTATCCACGATATGTAGTTGTAGCTGTTTGTGTCCCTCTTTTTTTGGTGGCTAGGTATAGTTTTATATATGCTAACTTTTTCCATATCGAAGCCGCTAATGCTAGATACATGCTCAGCGCACTGGTACAGAGTCAGGCAGCAATTATTGCCCTTGTTATCACTCTGTCCCTGGTTGCTGTTCAAGTTACTGCTTCTGCGTATTCGCCTCATATTATAAGGCTCTTTAAGCGTAGTCCTGCCATGTGGATACTTTTGATTTTGTATGCCTCCTCTGTATGCGGGAGCCTCCTTGTGTTAGACTTTTTGAAGACAGAACCCCAAGAGATGAATTCCCATATGGCAAACCAATGTAGCATCTACATAGTAAACCAGAGTAGTATCTGGCCTCCTATTCCTATATCATTTGAACATCTTGTTTTGTTTTCATTTTGGCTTGGCGTTGTTACTTTTATTGCTCTATTTTATTATATGTGGAGCATCTTCACCCTCTTGGACCCCAAAAATATTTTAGAAGAATTGGCTAAGGAGGCAAAACATGAAATTGCGAGGGAAAAAATAGACGAGTCGAATCCAGTACAACCTCTTATGGATGTTACCCACGGGGCGAGTCTGAAAGGGGATATTGCTACTATGCGTATGGGATTAAAAAAGATGATGGATGTTATAAAAGCGCTAATCGAGGATACACCTACGGTGGAGGATACAGGGAGGGCTAATTTTTTAAAACAATATCTTCCCCGGGACCTGCGGCACGTTTGTAAGTTGTTTGCTGACGCAGATGATGAGGACTCAATCATAGACGATGTTATTAAGACGTGGAGAATAAAGGATGAAGATACTGCGAATAAAAGCCGAAACGATCTGGTATATTGGGTAGTACTAATCCTCAAGGAGGCTGGTGTTGGTGCTGCGAATAGTAAACTTGAAAACGCAGCATTGAGTGCAGTAACAGCTCTTAGTGTGTTTGGAAAAAATGTTATGAATAGGGGTTCTAGAATTACGGCAAGCTTAAAAGAAAATAATAGGAAGGATAACGATGAATCGGTTCTTACGGATATTATAAAAATGGCAAAGCTAGTAGCAACCGCCCTCGGAGTTATTGGAGAAGCTGCTATGAAAAAAGGAAAGGATTTTGAAGAAGTAGTAAATGAAGTAAAAAGATGCCTTGAGCAGCTTATACAAGTTGCTAATAATGAAGAAGAATATACTGATGTGAAGGGGGAAGCAGAGGGGTGGCTTGATACGTTCTAAAAAACAAGATAGACACTCATATCCACTTTTCATCGGACTGCAAGGGATATAATAATCAATGATAAAGTAAAACACCAGTTACGACGTAACTAACCGCAATATCGCTCGGATTCACTGCTTGAAATTTGCTTCAATGTACAACACTCTAAAATTTCAGATAGTTTCTTTTGATGAGTATGGCATAAATATTTCCTTGTTCATCCTTGGATAGTAACAAGATTTTGTTTGAATGTATCTAATATAGATCAGATTTATCATTTTTTGTGGGAATATATGTGAAAAGAAATCAACTGAAATTTTAGAGACAACCTGTGCGATCCCCAGATGTAAATGTAGTACGAGGATTACCATTTACCACAAACGCAAGTCTGCAGAATCCAATGGCATTCGATTCCTCTCGAGCAGGCCGGAGGTGCAATACAAATGCTCGAAAATGTAATTTCCGTCTCTCACATGTGTCATATCCTCCTTGGTCATTTAGTTCTTGGCCACACACTTTTTTACGAGTTTCTGTTACTATTTTAGCTATGTTTGTTTCCTCAGGGTTACCCAAATGCTCGTCAAGCACCTCACAAAAATATTTAAAAAAGCAAGAACTCTGCGGTGTTTCTACTTTAAAACTACTATTAATCCATGTAGAAGGGTAATTTCCAAAATTCGTTAGCTGCGTATGTAGATCTAGTATGAGATTTTTGTTTTTTTCCTTACAAAAAATCATCTCAACCTTCTTTTGTTCTACTGCAGTAAGGGGCATCTGAAAATACAACATGGAATTTTTTGAATCTTCATTATACTCCTTATGATTTTTTATAAGAACTTCTAAACTCCGGCTTTTTGAAACGTGCTTTAGCTTTTTTAATTTTCGCATAAAGGAACCACACATGCATTCACCAGTAGTCCCAGATAGACTATCATCCTCAAAAGTAATAAGCTCGTTGAGTGTGCACTTTTCTGATATATCGCAACCCTTTGGTATTCTAACTATATGAAACTCATCACCCCAAAAAAATCTCTCTTTCTCGCCATATAGCCACTCCCAAATAGGATCAATGTCTTCATTTTCACAAAAAATCCATACTCCTCGCACTTTATCGTCTTCGGAAGGCTTGCGGTGTAGTATATCTTTCTCCTTCTTATTCGTAATGAAAATTTTTTCTACTTTGCACGCCACATCTTCATCTTTTAGATTCTCGTTGTGGATATTTCCTTTTAACTCATCATTCCACTTCTTTATCACATTCTCATTAAGCTCTCTTATATAATGCGCCTCAGACTCTCCTTCTTTTTTAAGAAACAAACTATTAAATTTATTATTCTCTTTGGAAACGCAAATTAAAAGAAGCGCAGTCCTATCCTCCCTAAATTCTTTACGTACTTTTTCAAAATCCATTCCAAGACATTCTTTTAGCGATTTATCAAAATTTTCTTTGCGGATTTCATTGTTCACAGCACAACTAATTTTAGCGTCTTCTTTTCCTGTGACTGATTTTAGGCGGGGGTCTAGTAGTTCCAATTTTTTTTTGTGGTGCGTCATATTTTCCATTTTCTCTCATACAAAACTTTGTTTCTTCAATCAAATTCGCTCAATTGCTTAAGACCAAGACCACTTTTCGCGATTGTTCTATTTTCCAATGCTTTCTCATACTCCGGGTCTATATCCAAAGCCTTATCATAGCACCCTATTTCTTCATCAATCTTACCCAAGCACCCCAATGCAACACATTTATTAAGCCATGCAGCCTTTTTGCCTTTGCCCTGATCTGTATCTATCATAGCCTCAAAACACTTGCATGCTTCTTTATATGCTCCCCTCTTGAGCAAGCCAATCCCCCTAAAGTGGTTTGTTGTCAACTTCAAATTTTCTACTTCATCTATAATCCCACTTAAAAGATCAACAAGCGGCATTGTATCCACATCCTTCAAAGTCTCTGACATCTCGATTATTTCATATTTATCACGTGCTAATACCTTTGCTATCTTCAGAGCAAATTCTATCTTCTTGAATTCCTTTTCGTCTACGTCTACCTCTTTTATCTTTTCTATTGATGGGATGATCTTCTTTAAATCATCCTTAGAAATATCTATCTTCCCTCGTTCATTCAGCTCTATTATTTTTTTTATTAAAGGGATAAGCGTATCTAAATCATCCTCAGAAATATCAATTAATCCCAACTCCCTCATCTTTTTTATCTTTTCTTCCATTTTTTCTGGTTCAAGCTCTCCTCCAAGGATTTTTGCAACTCTCTCTAACTTTTCCTTAGGTGCTTTACTTATGAAATCAAGAACTACTTCCGCATCTTTCTCTTGAATTGATCTTGTGGTTCCGACGAAGGTTGTAATTTTCTCTAAATCTTCTCGATAGGATTTACTTATAAACTCAAAAACAGCTCGTAGGTCTTTTTCCTCTATTGATTTTGCAGTTTCTGCCAAGATAGCAATCTTTTCTAAATCTTCCTTCGAGGTTTTACTTATAAAATCGAAAATGACTTTTGCATCTTTTCCCTTTTCACTTGGTAATGAATCTCCCAACTCTTTCATTCTTTCCTCTAACTGCTGAGTATATCCATCCAGACTACTTATTTTTACTAATAATTTGTTTAAAAAACAATTTTTTACTCTTTTTAGCCATTCTCCAAGTTTGATCAAGGGCTTTATGCACGCACCAATTGCAGTTTCCATACCCATTTTTATTTTCTCTCCGATAGTTGCAAATATTTTCCCCATTACTTAAATTATTTCCTCTTCTATAATCCTTCCACCTATCTCTTTTTTCTCTTCAGAAGGCAAAGATTCCTCTTTATCTTTTAGCTTTTTTGACTCTTCACTGTCTTTTAATATCGAACTAATTTTGTCTTCCGAAAGTGCTGGTTTTGACACTTCAACACGCCTCGGTTTAGTTTTTACTATTTGCTTTAGCTTGTTGAGGATGCCCAGTTTTTCGCCTGCTTCCAAAGTTTCGCTTTTACTACTCAAAGATTCCACCTTCTTTCTTAGCTCTTCAATGTTTTCCGAGGGTAATGGTTTTCCCAAAGGTTCTACTTTCTCTTTTAGCGTTCTTAGCTCTTCAATGTCTTTTGAAATCGAATTAATTTCTGTCATTTGTTTTAGCCAATAGAGAGTACTCAGTTTTTCGCCTGCTTCCAAAGTTTCGCTTCTATTACTCAAAGAATTAACTTTCGCTCTCAGCTCTTCAAGAGCTTCTAACACCGAACCACCATCTTCTTCCAATAGTGTCGAGTTTGGCATCACAAAACCCATAGATTTTATCGTTTTCTCTATCATCTCTTCTATCTTTTCCCGCTTGATGCTATCCGGCTCTATTAACGTCCCAGTTTCGCTTTTGTTTGGACCAGTAGAGGTGAACCCCCGAGTTAAATTTGCCTCAAGCACAAGCTCTTCCTTTGCTCTTTCTGCTTCTTCTTCCGTAAATAATGGCTCCGCATTTCCTATTCTTCCTTTCATTCTTCCAGGCCAGGTATTAATCTATCAATTATAAAATCCGATAGCTTAGTTCTTACCTCCTTATTAAAACCTTCTAAAATATCAGGATTAACCTTTTCTTCGCTGGATTTTGAAGTTGCATATTCTATCGCATTGTTTATTATCGCCGAGAGTCGCATATAAAACGGGTCCTTCTTACCTCCACCATACGGATTCCTCAACAACATTAAAACCTCCCTCTTCTTAAGATTCCAAACTCTGCAAACGTGTATCTTCTCCTCACTGATTTTATCATTCTTTATATTCGAGTTCATCCACTCCTCAATCCCTTCCTTCTCTTCCTCAGAAAGTAGAGAAGTAAAGACAATGACGCTATCCGCTTTTGTATGGTCACATTCCATCAATTTATTCTCAACCGCGCGCTCAAGCAAATCACGCACTTCCATATTATTATTCGCCGCGTAGTAGCAGGGCACA
>CAZOEM010000162.1:5850-6309 GCA_964578735.1 uncultured Halobacteria archaeon
CAATAATTTGCGGCATACCTATACCAACCGTTAATTTAGCTCGCAGGTCAGTTCCAATAAACCCATCGTCAAACTTTATTGGATTCATCATAGGTAAAAGACTCTCGAATATTTGTCTGTTCTTCTTTTCTCTTGCACCTTCTAATGCATCGTTATCTACCAGAAACACTGCATCAATCCCTTCCCTACGCGTTTTTATTAATAAGTTGCGAAGCGCCCAGGCGGTATTGAAGCACCTGCGAGCAAGCGGGAAATTTTTTGTATCATAATCCACGGACTCAGAAAGAGTTCCTAATGCGTATATTGAAGCTCCTGTTCTTTTACGTAAAATCTCTGATACCGGGTTTATTATCCCCGTTCCTGTTCCCCCGCCAAATGCTACGGTAAATAAAATAGATTCGTAGTCGCCATCAGGCACTAAATCATTTTTAAATATCTTGTCTGCTATATCTCTTACTA
>CAZOEM010000163.1:0-6296 GCA_964578735.1 uncultured Halobacteria archaeon
GATGTATAAGCTCTAAATGTGGGGGATATCAAAAATTATGGAGAAAAATCAAGAATGACTCAATTTCTTATTTTTTAAATAATCGCTACCCACCTTATTTTTATTATCATTTGCTCTGGGGTTTATCTCTAAATTCAAGAACTATTATAGTCCCCTCTAAACTACCTACTACTAATGAGCCAACAGAATTCGAGGATTATATTTATATTCGGAAATATGGGGATCTTGATGCCCTATTTTTAGTAGAACAAACCCTTCTTCGCTTATATCCTAAAATGGAAATAGAAATCAGCCCTGCAGAGAACTTAAGTTCATTACCATATGGCAGGGAGGATTCTAATTTAATATTAATCGGAGGTCCCGATTTTAATCCGATTGGTAAATTTTTGGGACCAGTCACGATTTGGGGCACAAAAAATCTAACCGAACAATCCAGTAACACTGATGAAGAATATCCCGTTCGATATCTTCGATGCCGCTGACTTTATCGTCATTGATATCAACTTCAACAATTACTTTCCGTTTATGCATGTACAATTAAATGGGTTGGATTTTTATTAAAATTTATTACGAATCATCTGAAAATGAATATCGTGCCCTAGTAAAAACTGGTCCCAAAAAGTTTCGATTTCTTATCTTTCAAAACTGAGCAAAATTTGTTACACAATGAAAAAGACATCATCATGCTCGTCGCTGGTCCTGCCATCGCGTCAGTATCTCAATTACTTCCTGATCTGACACATCGTACCAATTCCTGTATGCTTGTGCTACAGCGCGAAAGAATACGGGTTTCTCCAAGACTACTATCTCATCAACCATCTTTCCTATCTCTTCTGCAACATCTTCTCCTGAGACTGGTACTGCCACGATGATTTTCATTGCTTTTTTATTTTTGCAAAGCATAATAGCAGCACGCATTGTGGAACCCATGGCAATACCGTCATCCACTAATACGACCTTTTTGCCCTCAATTTCTGGTAATGGTTTACCTTTTCTCAACTTCGCTATTCTCCTCTTAATCTCTTGTTTCTGCTCTTTCATGATTTCAACAATTGTTTCTTTCGGAAGCCACCGCTCAGCATCCTTAAAAATGAATGTACTTCCATCTTCTGCAATTGCTCCAAATCCCGCCTCTGGATTATCCGGAAAAGGCAATTTCCTTGTTACTAACAGCGAAAAACTTGCAGCCAGATATTTTGCAACTTGGTACCCTACTTCAACGCCTCCTCTTGGAATAGCCAGAACGAGAACATCTCTGTCTTTGTATCCCTTTAAGGCTCTGGCAAGCTTTTCGCCTGCATCTTTTCTATCTTCAAACATGACTCCCTTAAATCCTTTTCAAAAAGTCGAACCCTTTTTATACAACCCGATCAATTCTGCTTTATCCAATATGTGACCTTCCATGGCTTCTTCTAATGCTTCCTTGTTAATCCCTTCGTTTAAATCCAGCACGGTGTCCAGGGCGTATAGTTTAAAGAAGTAACGGTGAGTACCAGATGGAGGACAAGGCCCGCCATATTCTTTCCTGCCAAAATCATTTAGCCCTTGCTTTCCTAGAATGCTGTCTTCGTCAATCTGCGAAACAACAGGAATATTAAATGAAACCCAATGGACCCAGGTCCCCATAGGTGCATCCGGATCATCAACTATGAGAGCCAGGCTTTTAGTCCCCGCGGGAATATCCTCAATAATGAGTTTAGGGTTGAAATCATCCCCTTCACAGGTAAATTCCCGGGGAATCTTATTACCATTTTCAAATTCCGGACTCGTTAATTTCATTTTCCTCCCACCTTTCTATCTTATTTGTTTTGCAAGCTGTTATAATAGTACCCTTCTTTTTCATCATATATATTTTCTTTTATTTTTATAGCGATTGCTATGGTTGTTTGGGCAGGAGGTGGGAGAAGTTACGCAGAGGAGGCAGAAATTGCTAAAGGAGAAAAAATGGATGGATGGCTTAAAATGGGCAAAGTTTAAATAATGCAAAAATGTACAATACCAGAACAAAGCACGACCTACATGGTAGTGGCGAGGAGGGGAGTTTAATTGAAAACCAATCAAGAAGGTAGAGCGGCATATTTGAATGCGACAGAACACAACCTGAGAATCGAGAAACTGCCCATTAAGGAGGCAACAGGACCCATCAGTTTTGCGTTACTGTGCCACCGTGACCGGTACAAAAGCTTTGAGGTTGAGCCCTATGATGCGAGTAATGTGCTCTGCTTCGGAACAGGTCAGTTAGCAGGTTCTAAGCTCTATGGTTTCCACCGTCTGATCTTTGCAGCAAGGTCACCTCTCTGGCACGGTTTTTTTATCAGTTCGATGGGTGGCGCGGGTCTGCCTCTATACCACGCAGGTATAGATTACCTGGCAGTTGAAGGCAGGTCTGAAGAGTATCTTATAGCGGCAATAAAAGGAACTGGGGATGGAACCATTGAAACACGTTTCAATGAAATCAGTGAGCAGGATTTAAAAGATATTTTTCATGGCTACGGAGGTAATAGAGGCTGGTACGCATTACAGCAGTACACCTATGAAAAGTTCAATGACCTGTTTCTCGCGGACAGTAACTATATGGATTTCCGGATACTCACTGTGGGCCCGGCATCTTTGAATACAAACTTTGGTGCTATCGGCTCAACTGTGATTCGCAACGGAAAATTTAGAGTGGGGGTTGACGATTGGGCAGGTAGAGGGGGTATGGGTTCTCTCATGGCTCAAGCGCATAAAACCGTTGCAATAGCATTCGGCGGGATATACGATAGTAAAACGTTTAACGAGAACATTAAAGACATTAAAATAGTAAATAAAATATTTCAGGAGGAGTTTCATGAGAAATATACAGATTACGTCATCAAAGCAGGGAAAAAATACAGATATGACGAGCATGTTAAATCTTCCGGTACCTTTGGCGTGAACATGTCGGTTCTGGGAGAGTGGCTCCTCTCGTTCAACTGGGAGTCCGTAAATCTGAGCGAAAGCGAGAGGAAATCATTGTATGCCCTCGTAAAGAACCATTATCTTGAACAGTTTAACGAGGAGATAGTAGAACCAAAAACTTTCGCTACCTGTGGCGAACCATGTCCTCTTACCTGCAAAAAGATCTACCACGAACATAAGAAGGACTACGAGCCATACGAGGCTATGGGTCCGAACTCGGGTATCTTTGACCAACGAGCTGCCGAGGAGGCGGTGAAAGAGGTAGAAGTAATGGGGTTTGATGCCATTGAATTTGGTAATGTGAGTTCATGGATTTTGGAATGTATCCATAACGGATTACTCAGAAAGGAGGAGCTTGGACTGGAGGATCACGTTGCATTTGATCCACGAAATTATAAGATTGAATACTCGCAAGGGAATGCGAAAGCATTAATAAAACTTGCTGAACTCGTTGCCTATGGTGAGGGTATGGGAGCTATCTTAGCTATGGGCGTTAGGGTTGCAGCGAAAGAGCTGGATAAGCAATTCGCAGAGCGAGTAAAGAGTTTTGGCAATACGTTTGTTGATAGCACGCTATACATCCCTTATGGAGAAATCGGGTGCATGTCTCCCATACAATATTGGGTGCCCGGGGCATTCGTGCCTATGCCCATTCAGGGAAAATACCTCACTAACTACACTATAAATTCACTGCCACCAAGAGAGCTGGGTAAGAGTTGTGCTGAACGTGCAATAAAGGAGTTGTATTCCGAGGAGATGGGAATATGCAGGTTTCACAGGGGTTGGACAGAGAAAACGGTGGAGACGCTCCTGCGTAGAGGTAGAGGTATTAACCTCAACCTGCATGAACATTGTCGCGGGCTCATGCAAAAAATTGTAGAATATGACCGTAAAGCAAACCAGTATCCGGTGTTCTGGGAGACAAGGAAGACTAAGGACGTCATCCGCACGTATCTGCCAGAGGTAAGGAAGAAAATGCCTGCAGAAAATGGAGAATTAGACCGTTGGATTGAAAAGTTTAATGATGACCCAGAACAGGCAGCGAAAGAATATTGGGGAGAAACGCTGAAAGGTTATGAAGAAGGATTTATTGGTTGAGTAGCTACTCAAAAACTAAAGAATCTTGTTTAAAAGAGAAAAGAAGTAGAGATTTTAATAGTTAACTCAGCTTCTTCAATTTTGCAAATCATACAACCTTATGGCGGGTATCCAGTCGGTGTATATTTTTCCGTTTGCGTCAATGAATTGATCGCAGGTTATTCTTCCTCCTGTTACGTCCTTGTTTGGCTCGTTTATTATCTGTGGATAAGACCCCGTTTTTATACATAACGGTATTCATGACCTTTCAACAGCGTGACGTATGGAGCCTCTACCGTTAGGTTATGTATTGTTATAGTAATCTCCGATGTACCCATTACATGGGCCATTCGCTAGCAGTGTGTTGTTTTCATCATATAATTCAATAGACTCGGTGTGTCCACCGGTTTCCAACACACGCGTAGGTGTACAATGTGCTCAAGTTGATGTTATTATGCAGAGGTGTGATTGTGCCATTATGCAGAGGTGTGATTGTGCCATTATGTGTTCCTTATGCTAGGATAAGGATTTTCGGATGGCTCTATGTCGAAGATAGATATTGTTGGTTCCTTTCCTTTTAGCTTTATCAGCCAAGCATCACCGGAACCAGCACCGTGCGATTCTGTTGATCCTACAAGGATATATCCGCCATCTACTGTCTGCTGGACTGCCCTTGCTTCATCCCAGTTACGTCCTCCAAAAGTCTTGTCCCATTGCATGTTTCCGCTTGAATATGTTTTCACCAGCCAAAAATCATAGATACCAGCGCCGTACGAGCGCGTGCGTCCTGCAAGGATGTAGCCGCCGTCTGCTGTCTGTTGTACAGAATATGCGTAATCATAGCCAGTACCGCCAAAGGTCCGATTCCATTGCTCGTTCCCGTCAGAATCGGTCTTCACCAGCCAAAAATCATAGATACCAGCGCCGTACGAGTACGTGTATCCAACAAGGATGTAGCCGCCGTCTGCTGCCTGTTGTACAGAATATGCGTAATCATAGCCAGTACCGCCAAAGGTCCGGTTCCATTGTACGTCTCCGTCCGAATCGGTTTTCCCCAGCCAAAAATCAAAAGAACCCGCATCGTACGAATCCGTACTTCCAGCAAGAATGTAACCACCGTCAGTAGTCTGCCGGACTGAGCGTGCCCAATCAGAGGAAGTGCCGCCAAAGGTCCGGTTCCATTGCTCGTTCCCATCAGAATCGGTCTTCAGCAGCCAGAAATCAGTCGAACCAGCGCCGTACGACTCTGTGCTCCCCGCAAGGATGTAGCCACCGTCTAAGGTCTGCTGGACTGAGCTTGCTACATCATAGTCAGTTCCGCCAAAGGTCATGTTCCATTGCTCTTTTCCGTTTGAATCAGTTTTCACCAGCCAAAAATCACCCGAACCAGCACCGTAGGAGTTCGTGTATCCTGTAAGGATGTAGCCACCATCTAAGGTCTGCTGGACAGACCATGCCCGATCATCGTTAGCACCACCAAAGGTCTGGTTCCATTCTTCTTCAGGCGGTGGTGACATTAGAACTCTGACCACTTTGCTTGTTGAGTTCATTAAACCATCATTATCAGTCACCGTTAAATTCGCGTTGTAATCACCTTCTAAAGCGTAAGAATGCGTTATTATCTTTTCTGCCGTGTTTGTTATGTTCCCATCTCCAAAGTACCATTCGTAATTCGTGATGTTTCCATCTGGGTCATAGCTTAACGAAGCGTCAAATAGTATCGTTTGATTTACACCAGGATATCTTGGAGTGTGTGTGAAAAAAGCGGTGGGCGTTGGTCCTTCTCTTTCTACCTTTATCAGCCAAAAATCACTTGAACCAGCAACGTATGAACCTGTATCTCCCGCAAGGATATAGCCGCCGTCCGCGATCTGCCGGACTGAGTGTGCCCTATCAGAGCTACTACCACCAAAGGTCTTGTTCCATTGCTTGTTTCCGTTTGAATCGGTTTTCACCAGCCAAGCATCACGACCGTACGACCATGTTCCAGCAAGGATGTAGCCACCGTCTACGGTCTGTTGGACTTCGTACGCCACATCGTGCTCAGTTCCACCAAAGGTCTTATCCCATAGCCTGTTTCCGTCTGGATCGGTTTTCACAAGCCAAAAATCGCCAGAACCTACGCCATACGAATCAGTGCTTCCAGCAAGGATGTAGCCACCGTCCACGGTCTGCTGGACTGAGTTTGCCCCATCAAAACCAGTACCACCAAAAGTCTGATTCCATTGCTCGTTTCCATCGGAATCGGTTTTCACAAGCCAAAAATCAGACCAAACAGC
>CAZOEM010000164.1:0-6286 GCA_964578735.1 uncultured Halobacteria archaeon
TCGTTTTTATTTTTCGTTAAATGCTAAAATAAGCTGATGATGAAGTTATATAATCCTATGTTCCCTAATCTTGGTCGAAGTTAAGGTTCTAATTTTTATCTGTGCTAATCTGTGTCTATAATTTATTTTCTTGTTTCCTCTATTTCGCTTCCGGATATTCCAAAACTTCTGTCTCGCTCGGCAACATATAGAGGACCTCGTCCCAGGGGTGCCGGTATAATCCGGAATGCAGTCGTTTCTGGTCCAGGAAGTGCCCGATCATACCGATTGTACGCCCTAATATGAATATGCCATTGAGTGTGCCGCTGTCTATTATCTCGTCTATTTCGTCCTCTGTATATATCCCCGTAGAGTGCATGATGTCAACGAACACTATGCCTACACACCCATCCACATTGAATATGAGATTGTTCTTCTTGGCTGTTGTTATCTTCTCCACCTCAAGTGCAAAGTCCAGCAGCTTATGCTTTGGTAGATTGGCGAAAGCCCATTCTTCAAGCAGATTCACACGCATGTCCGGGTTATGCACGCTTTTCACCCTGTGCCCGATCCCCGGTATATTTATGTTCCTGGTTTTCATCTCGTCCACAAACTGCCTCGGCGTGAGACCCCTCTCCAGGGCATCTTTAAAGTACTTAGCAGCACCGTCTATTGCACCTCCAAATCTCGGCCCTATTGTTAATATACCCGATGCCACAGATGCCGTTATGTCCTTGCCGGCCATGGCGGTCACAATGGTATTGTGCGCCCCGCTTACACAAGGACCGTGATCTGCTGTTATCATGAGTGCGAGTTCCAGGAACTCTGTAACGTACTTTGGCAATCGCTTCTTAAACCACAACAAGGATATAACATCTCCCACGCTGTACCCGTCTCTGATAACCTCACTTATAGGTATGCCCGCATAGAGAAGTTCATCACCCCTGTCGTCTGAGATTGTGCTAATAATATTGGTTGACCTTCTCATAGTCCTGGGGTCATAATCAACAGGTATTTCTCGCGGTGTCACCTCCTCCCTCTCTTCTATGATTCCTTTTGCCTTTAGACCCTCATATACCTCGCGTATACGTTTATCGAAGTCATTGTATGAGTTGGGGACGTATGCTCCGGCTTCTTTGAGTGCGGCGTTCTTTGCGTCCGCCGTCTCAGCTTCACCCCGTGCCATTGCTCCTGCATGTCCGAACTGAACCTCGCTGGGAAACACTTTCGCACACGTGCCGGTAACCCACGCTACTAGAGGCTTCTTGAGTCGGCCGTCCTTTATTGCATCTACTATCTCATACTCATCGTCACCGCCAACCTCCCCAAGGACTACCATCATCTTTATCTCCGGATTCGCCTCGTATCGCTGCAAGTGCTCAACAAGGGTAGAACCCGGATATTTATCCCCTCCTATGGCTATACCCTCGTACACACCGTCTGAATTCAAGGCGATCATATTTGCCATCTCGTTCAGCATACCGCCTGACTTAGACACGAACCCCACGCTTCCGGGCCGGTAAAGTTTTGACATTAAAAGATTGGACAAAGCACCACCGGCATTGCCTATTTTGAAGCCGCCCGCCACAAAGCCGCCTACCGTTGCAGGACCGATGATCCACTTACCCAGTTTCTTCCTTAAAGCAATGAGTTGCCTTGTCTGCCGTTCCGGTATGCCCTCAGCAATGATTGCCACTGTCTTAATAGAGGGGTAGTTTAAAGCCTCAACAGAAACGTCGTACGCCGAACGAAAGGAGGCAAAGTTTATTACTACGTCTGCATCCGGATGATTCTTCACTGCAGTCCCAAGCTTGTTGTACATAGGCAGCAATATCTCGTCCTTGCCATAGAACACTTTCATAAGCCCTTTGCGTCCACCACTGGGATTCACAATCGCAGCCACAGATGGCTTCTCTCTTCCCGCCAGATAGCCAAAGTGAAGCATCCTCTGAACCGCTGCTTGCTGGTTACCGAATATAATTGCTGTCGTATCCTTATCAAACAATACATAATCAAGTTTTGTCATTTCTCTTACTTCCCACCCTCAAGATTCTTCAGTGCAATACTAACCACTTTTGTCATGTGCATGTCAGGTCCGTGAACCTCCATATCCAGGTCTAACCTTTTCCCCGCCTCACGAATCTTCGCCAGGCCTGCCTTGTAATTTGGCCCTCCACGACGTACAAATATCTTTATATCATGTTCTTTTATCTGTTCTGCATAGTCATCAAGCGCCTGTATTATACCATCGAAGGTCATTGCAACATCCGTGAAGTTTGCTATTCCACCGCCTATGATGAAGACTTTGCAGCCCTTTACCTTCTCTCGGGTCATCAAATCGAGCAGTGTCTTTGCATAGTCGTAGGTCTCTTCCGTAGTGGGATTACCACTATATTCACCGTAGGTTGCTAATTCATCACCAAACCCGAGGTCTACCACGGTGTCCGCGTATATCACGCTTGCTCCACCACCAGCCACCATTGTCCATACTCTACCTTTGGGATTCAGTACGGTAAGTTTCAGTGATGACCCGCTCTTCTCGTCCAGTTCCTCTATGTACTGTTCCTCAGGCCTTAATTCGCGACCAAAGGGTGCGGGAAACTCTACCTCTTTCCAGTCCTCGTGGCAGAGGAAATGAGCTGTATCGTCCAGTCGAGCTACTGTATCTACCGGAAAGAATTCGCCATTCTTATGCGTGAATGGATTGAACTCCAAAAACCCGAATTGCAATCTGCGATAAAACCGGAATAAAGCGGTTATGAGGTCTCTGAATGCGTCCCTATCATCATTGCTGACACTATCCAAAATGGGTGTGAGGTCAACATCTTCAATCTTTGCATCTATGGCCACATTGACAGTTGTGACCATGTCCCAGTTTGCCTCTATGTCCACGCCGCCCTCTGCTGAGAAATGGATATAATCGCCCTCCTGATGTCCGGCGAATGCCAGGTAATACTCTTTATCGAGCTCTACGTAGGGCTGAACGAGGAAGTGCGTTAGTTTACCCCGGACTTTGCCCACCTCCACGATGCTACTCATCTTCTCTTCTAACCAGCTCTTTGCCTCTTCATAGGTGGCATTCACCAGTAAGAGCCCGTGCTTGCCCCTCTTTCCGAATAGTTGATCGGGCTTTACCGTCAGTTTTTCTGTCTTCACCCAATGCTGCCTATTAGCTACGGCTTCAATGCTCGTATCCGGTGTGACCAAAGCGACTCGGCCACGGTATTTAAACGTTCCCTTTGATAACCTTCTCATATGTTTAGCCAAAATCCTCTTGGCATCATATTCTCTTATACCTCGTTGTGCCATATTTATACCACCTATCCTGTTATTTTCCGACCTTTACCTTTACCCAGGGCAGTTTACCCCCGGTCTTCAATATCTCGGCATCTAGTTGTGAAAGTGAGTGTGTAAGTTCTATCACCGTATCTTTTGTCTGATTTCTGAGTCTAACATTGTCCCGCAAATCACCTATAATCACCTCTAACGTATCTCCTATATCTATCGAGTCGTAATCTGCGGGATTTTTAAATGCCATAGGCACTATACCGAAGTTTATCAAGTTTGCTAAATGGATACGTGCGAAAGACTTGACAATGACCGCCTTAACGCCCAAATACTTGGGTGCAAGTGCCGCATGCTCTCTGCTCGACCCCTGGCCGTAGTTCTCACCACCTACTATGAATCCACCACCCTTCTCCAAAGCCCGTGTGGGGAACTCAGGGTCAATCGCCTCAAAAACATACTTCGAAATCTCTGGTATGTTGCTCCTTAAGGGAAGAATCTTCGCGCCAGCGGGCATTATGTGGTCTGTGGTGATATTATCCTCAACCTTGATGAGCACTTCGCCCTCCAGAGTGTCGGGTAGCGGCGTGAAATCAGGCAGTGGCTTGATGTTGGGGCCCTTTATAATCTCCACTCCGGCGGACTCTTCCGGGGGAAGTGGGCGTATGAACATGTTGTCATTGATGATAAACCGCGGTGGCATCTCTATCTTTGGATAATCACCTAAATCTCTTGGGTCTGTGAGAACACCTTTGATTGCAGTGGCTGCTGCTACCTCAGGACTCACGAGGAATATCTGTGCATCCTTTGTTCCACTCCTGCCCTCAAAGTTCCTGTTGAATGTTCGTATGGATGTGGCCTGAGACGACGGTGCGGCGCCCATACCTATGCAGGGACCGCAAGCATTCTCAAGTATTCTTGCACCTGCAGCTATGAGATAGCGCATTTCGCCACTCTCAATAAGGTGCTCCACCACTTGCCGTGAACCCGGATTTATAGTGAGATGCAGGCTATCTGCGATGGTATGCCCATTAAGAATATTTGCCGCGATTTTAAGGTCGCGTAGAGAGGAGTTAGTACAGGAACCAATCGCTACTTGCTGTACCTCCAGCCCTGCAATCTCACTCACCTGCTTGACCTTTCCGGGACTGTGAGGAAGAGCTGCCAGTGGCTCTACTTCGCTTAGGTTGAGTTCCATGATCTCATCGTATTCTGCATCCGCATCCGCCTCAAGTGGAATCCATTGCTCGCCGCGTTCCTGTGCCTCCATGAACGCTTTTGTCTCTTTGTCACTTGGGAATACGCTTGTCGTTGCTCCTGTTTCTGTGCCCATATTAGTTATTGTTGCCCTTTCGGGCACACTAAGTGTCTTAACTCCGAGACCAAAGTACTCAAGTACCTTGCCCACACCGCCTTTAACATCTATTCTGCGAAGGACCTCCAATATGACGTCTTTTGCTGAGACCCAATCCGGAAGTTTTCCTGTGAGTTTTATACCCATAATCTTTGGATACTTTATTCTGTACGGCACACCGGCCATGGCAACCGCTACATCCAGACCTCCTGCTCCTATTGCAAATGCGCCTATACCACCCGCAGTAGGAGTATGGCTATCTGAGCCAATCAGTGTCTTACCCGGACAAGCAAACCGTTCCAGATGAAGTTGATGACATATGCCATTTCCCGGGCGGGAGAAATCCAAACCATATCTCTTGGCTATGGATTGCAGGTATCTATGGTCATCGGGATTTTTAAAATCCGTTTGCAGTGTATTATGGTCAACATAACTAACGCTCAGCTCGGTTCTTACCCTTGGTATGCCTATGGCTTCGAACTGTAGGTAAGCCATAGTGCCTGTTGCATCCTGGGTAAGTGTCTGATCAATATTCAACGCAACCTCTTCCCCACTAGCCTTTTTACCCTCCACAATATGCCCGTTGAGTATCTTTTCTGCTACTGTTCCTGACATGCTAATCCCCATATAAGTTTAAATCGGACATATATATTAAATTTTTTATAAGCGAATCGTATATTATATAAAAGATGAAGAAAATGAAAAGGGCAGTGATTCTTGCAAAAGGGCGGGTTCAACGTGTTGGGTATCGAGACGGAGTGGAAGAGATAGCGAGGCAACTGGAAATAACAGGGTTTGTTGAGAATGTCAAGCCCTACGATGTTAGAATCATTGCAGAAGGTGACGATTCAGCCATGGAGCGGTTCATCGAAGAAATAAAGATCAAAAAGTATCCGATAGATGTGGATCGTTTAGAGGTTCAGTTCGTAGATTTTAAATCTGAGTTTGAATATTTTGAGATAAAACGTGGAGAATGGCATGAAGAGTTAGGTGAGCGTTTGGATGCAGCCGGGAAATTGCTTTACAAGTCTGTCGAACTCGGTGAAGAATCGGTCTCGATAGGGAAGAAGACGCTGGAGAAACAGGACAAGATGCTTGAAAAGCAGGATATGATGCTGGAGAAGCAGGATATGATGCTGGAGAAGCAGGATATGATGCTGGAGAAGCAGGATGATACCGTAGGCGAGATAAGAGGGCTGCGAGAAGACTTAAAATCGTTCATGGAAGAGCGATTCGACCGGTTAGAGCGCGAGATAGAGATAATAAAAGCTAAATTGGGGATGTTGTAGAGCAAGAATTTACTTTTATCTGCTACCCCTATGTTTTCCCCGTCCCCTTTTTGTTCTTCCTCATCATCCAGCATCTTGTAATAATCTCTTCACAATACTATCAAATTCCTTTAACACACCTAAATCCTATTGCAATATCTCATAAATCGCATCTATATCAAGCTAGCAGTATATGTGAACCAATACATTTCTAAATCCTGCCAAATCTGACAGGTTTTCCGAGAGATTCTTTGAAATTAACCCCTCTTCATATAAAATTTCAAATGTCTCTCGATAAGTTGAAGGCTTCCTAAACCCTTTCTCTGCTATGATATGGTTCACAATCATTTCCATAAACTTAAGCGAAATAGGGCTATACCATGTATTTTTTAGAAAAGAT
>CAZOEM010000165.1:0-6285 GCA_964578735.1 uncultured Halobacteria archaeon
ATACACTTCCTTGTCTATCGAAAGCGCCTGCTCGTAATATTCTAGCGCCTTCTTCAGCTCCCCCAGTGCATACCATGCCCCGCCGATGTTGTTGAGCCTTGTTGCCACGTTCGGATGTCTGTCGCCATACACTTCCTTGTCTATCCATAGCGCCTGCTCGTAATATCCTAGCGCCTTCTTCGGCTCCCCCCGTGCTTTCCATGCCGCGCCGATGTTGTTGAGGTCTGTTGCCATGTCAGGATGTCTGTCGCCATACACTTCCTTGTCTATGCCAAGCGCCTGCTCGTAATATTCTAGCGCTTTCTTCTGCTCCCCCAGTGCATCCCATGCCAAGCCGATGTTGTTGAGCCTTGTTGCCACGTCAGGATGTCTATCGCCATACACTTCCTTGTCTATCGAAAGCGCCTGCTCGTAATATCCTAGCGCCTGTTGGACATTTCCAATATCCTGCTGAATATTGCCCAGCAAATCAATAGCTCGCACAACTCCTCTTTTACCTTTATTCCCCAATCCATCAGCAATTTTTAATCCTTCTCTGCAGAGTTTCTCTGCTTCTTCATAGTCAGCCTGCTCAATATGAACTTCTGCAATGCATATTATTGCCATAGCAATCCATAACTTCTCTCCCGATTTATCTGCTAATTTTCGTGCTGTATCATAGCATTCTATCGCGTCTTCATAATTTGCCCTTTCTCGATAGAGGTCACCGTAAGTGAGATAAAAACGTGCAGAAGAGTTTGAAACCTCTTTATTCGCTTTAGAAGCATCATCAATATCCCTTCTTGATTCTTCTAAATTCCCTTTCTTTATATACGCCAGCGCCCGGACGCACAAAGCAATGCCTCGAATTCGTTCTTCTATGGTTTCAAACAATACTTCATTGCTTATCTCTATCATTCTATCCGGGTTCTCGATTACCTTCGATACGTTCTCTATAAATGGTGCCTTAAGAGCGAGAACGAACTTATCAAGTTCCTCTATTTCCGGAAATGGATAGCTGACTACTCTTATACTTTCTGGTACCGGCACGGGTCGTTCAAACATATCCTTCGGTTTGAGTTCCTTTGCTATCTTGAAATAAAAATCATCTATTTCGTCAAATCCTTCCTTGTCTATTTTACTCTTCATCTGCTCTATTACACCAACAAGCAAGCCCGGTTTTTTTAGATAGTTCAGGTAAAGAGGTAAGTCCATGGTCTTACCATACCGATGAACCATGCCTGCTATCTGCAATTCCTTAATTGCATCATCAATTTCTTCTTCGGAAAGAGAAGTCATTTTTTCTATATCCGGAGTGTCATCCGCAAAAATACGAGATATTAGGACTTTTAGTTGATTGGGTTTCAATATTGCGATTTTATCGCTAACCATCGTAATAAACGCTTCATCAATCGCATCCTCCATTTCTTTATTCTGTAACCTGACTGAAATCGTCAGATCCAAAAATTCAATCACATCTATCGGGTCTTCAAAATTCTTCAGACAGAAGTCAAAAGGACGTCCATCCAAAAGTTTCTCATCTATTCGTTTATCTTCATAAATCGTCTTTCTAATCGCATCTGCTACTTCGTTTTTCAACTGAAAAAGCCATCTCCGCGATGCCCGTACCCCTGGGTCTAATATGTTTATCACCATCATCAGAGATGGAATCCGTCTTCCGAATTTCAATACGTCTCTCAACTCCTTCTCACTTCTGACCGAAACAGAGAGAACAGTCCTTTTATCTACCTTTACTCCTTTTATTCTATCTATGTGTCTTTTCCCGGCAGTGCTCTTAATTTCTTCATAATCCAGAGCTAAAAAATCGGGCTGGGATGCGTTCAGACCCCACAGTAAGAGGCTTAATATCCTCTCCTTTTTAGTCGCGGACATATCAAAAGGCAAAGTTTGCGGCTTCTCTAACAGAGAGGGGTTTATATGGAAATTCCTCAACACCGGAGTTTGAAATATTTTCATTGTCAGTCGTATTATAGGTCCAGTTTGAAAAAGACAAGGTCAGACGAAAGTCGGTACTTTTGTGGATTATAAAGGTCATCTGGCACGAGGATACCATTTTCGATCATCACATCACAATCTTCTTCGGGGATTTGCGATTGCGCGAGGATTTCTTCTCTGCCTAAAAAGGGATTATCCTTATTCAGGAAGAACTTACTGATTAGGGCTGCTCTTTCAGGTCCAAAGCCATAAGACCGCAATACAAATCCTTCAAGGTCGTTAATCAGAGTTTCTGGATTTAACTCACTGTAATTACAGAGAGAGTGGACCCAGGTAAGGAAAGAAAGAGGATTACCTGTTATCGGCTTCAATTTGTCCACAATAGGTGTTAATTTTTTATCCAGGACGTCCTTTTCAGGGCAGTTCTCTAATCGTTTAGCTAAAATATCCCTGAGTGCGTCTTCCGATAAATCTTTGATTACAATAGACTCACGGAAACTGCGGCGAAATTCAACAGTTATGGCTTCACTTCGGAGTGCAGCAATTATCAGCGATTCCTTATGCTTAAATATCTCACGAACGAACTCAGCAATCTGATCCTTGTTATGGATTTGGTCTAGACCGTCTATTGCAATGACGACCTCCTTAGCCCTATCAGAAGATACGGTTTTGATAACAAGGCTGAGCAACTTCCTCAAAAATCTGGAATTGATTTCTGTTTCGGATGTTCTGGTCTGCTCTTCTACCTCTGTTGCTTTACTGCCAACACCAAGACTTAATTTAAAGAAGTTAAGCAAGCCTATTTCCGCTCCACCTTTACTCTCGATCTCTGCTGCTGTGGTTCTTGCCCAGCTCCTGGTTATCGTACCCACACGGGATACTTCATCCAGATAGCTTATTTCACTGATTGCTTTTTCTTCTCCTCTGTATTCATCCCTCAGTTGTGAAGCGAGTTTTTCACAGATGTCACGCAGCAAATCCTCAGCATTCTTACTGGTCTTACCCTCTATGATAACGCAAATAAAGCCAATCTCCTGCTTCAAGTCATATAAAACCTTTCTGAGAAGTATGGATTTGCCTGTTCCACGATCGCCATGAATAAGCAGCCTTCTTTCTTCCTCTTCCTTCGCGAGTATGATACTCCTCAAAATCTCTTTGATATGGCGGTATTCCTCTTCTCGATCAGTGAACAATTTCGGGTCTATACTTTGGGGTTGTATGCATCTGGTGTAGATGGGCATTTTTTTATTAATAATATAGGCTATCGCTCTTTTTAAACTTATATCTTTTATCTCCCATAGAGCGAGCCGGTATCTTCTACGTCTATCTCTACCGGTAAATTTTTGGTGACTTCAAAGATGGTGTCCTCTTCTTTCTCAAATTCAAGCACAGGAGAGGTATCAAGAGGCGAGCACGCCATGAACAATATCTTTAGAGGGCAATCCTCAGGTTCTGGTATTTTTTTACTGCCGCGGTCCGAAACGCGGTGTATAAGATGTATCTGTGAAGGGATGAGGAAATCTGTGTGGTAGAGCAATTCAAAGGGTAAGTTGGATGCAGGACCCCCTGCTTCTACTATCAGTTGGAGCGTTTCTTTATATTCCTTTGCTTCTTTAAGGGCTCTTAGCAGCGTCTGTCTATCGCCGTTAAGAATGCTAAAAAGTTGCTTTCCTATTTGTTTTGATAAATCAGGCGATTTATTCCATTTGAAATCTCTGGTCTGGTCTTCCAGTTGGTGGATTTCGTCAAAATTGAGCGGGCTTGTGTCTTGAGTGCCATCCGGCAATGTGCGAGTGAGCGCTAATTCTTCTTTTTCCTTCTTCTGTGTGTAGTGAAATTTTGCTTGATATACGATAGGCATACATGACCTCCGTTATCACCACGGCATTATTTAACAAAGAGAGGGCATATATGTAAATAGTTTTAGGTGCAGCACACAGGATATTATTTAAATCGTGCAACTATGGTCGCAAGTTGGTCTTTTTATGGTGCGGTGGTGGATTAATAATCGGGAGCAGAAAAGCACAAACTAAAATCAATTATCGACACAGATTAACGCCGATTAACGCAGAAGAAATTAAATCTGTGTGAATCCGTGTAAATCTGCGTCCGAAATTAAATTTATAGGTAGAAGTTATACTTTATCAACAAGAACAAAATGGAAGAATCGCAGCAGATAGAATTCAAGAAATCATTAGCTGAACGGAAAGAAATGCGTGAAACGATTTCGGCATTTGCAAATTCCAATGGCGGGGAGATTTTTGTTGGGATAGAAGAGAACAAAAACGGTTCCGTGAAGGAAATAGTTGGAATTCGAATAAAGGGGAAAGAAATCGAGAACCTGAGTAATGAGGTCATGCAGAATACTGACCTTGTGATATTTCCATCTATTGAGATTGAAGAGATTTATCAGAATTCGTAAATAAGGGTATATTTAAAAAATTTGGAAAGGGCCGAGAGGTGCATTATACGATTAAATGACTCATATAACCCAACACATACCCACCAGAATAACACGAAAGGAATATAGGGAGATGCTCCATATCCAACAAAACGGTATAAAAATGTTCAAAATTACAAGACAGGCGTCACTAAAAGAGATTTCTCAACTTGTGGATTTACACGCCCAAATCAACGAAGAACTTGAAGTTCTTCTTCCGATAAAAGGGTTTTTCTTATTTACAAATCAATTGATAAAAAAAGCCATGAGCTGTGAGAGATTGTAATTGTGTTTATAGGAACGTAAAAAATGGACCTTGAGGGATTTGCGAAACGGAAATTAAGAGAAGGCGAACCAGACGATAAAATCCTTGCTGAGCTGTGCAATCGCATAGTAGAGATAAAACAGGATCGTATAACGAAAGAACAGGCAGAAGAAATTGCTGAAGCAGTATTAGAAGAATCAAAGATAACGCTCGATTATAGGGACGAACTTATCACCGAACTCAAATCAGACGTGAGAATGGGCGAGTTGGGGGTTGGATCCCGAGGCGCAGGTGATTTTTATGCCCATGAGAAGATAGGCGAGCTAATAGGTGCTACGGGCGCCGTAGTAGACTCATCGAGCCTGAGTGATTCAGGCGTGGTGCGTCTTCTGGATGGGAATAAGGAAAGGTTAATCGTGGTGACTGTGGACGGAATGCATTCGCGGCTGAGCGATTTCCCTTTTCTCGCTGGTTTTCATGTTGCGCGTGCGGCACTTCGTGACGTGTACGTAATGGGTGCCACACCTGTTGCGTTACTCTCGGACATTCATGTGGCGGATGACGGCGACGTTGCGAAGATATTTGACCATATAGCGGGAATTTCCACGGTATCTGATGCTGCGGGCGTTCCGCTCGTTACGGGTTCGACATTGAGAATCGGTGGTGATGTTGTAATAGGGGAACGGATGACGGGCTGTGTTGGCGCAGTTGGCGTGGCTGACACGGTCGTAACGAGAGAAGGCGCAAAAGAAGGTGATGTGATATTGATGAGCGAAGGCGCAGGTGGAGGCACTATAACGACTGCCGCTTTGTATTACGGCGAACCGGGAGTGGTGCAGGAAACGCTGAACATAAAATTTTTGAATGCGTGTAACATGCTTATCAAAGAAGATATGGTGAAGAAGGTTCATCTAATGACCGATGTTACTAACGGCGGCATCCGGGGCGATGCAAACGAGATAGCAAAAGTGTCACACGTGAGACTCGTCTTTCATGAAAGTAGAATACGTGGTTTAGTAAATAAAAAAGTGCTTGCAATGCTAAAGCGGCGCGAGATAGATTATTTAGGGGTATCCATTGATGCACTTCTGGTCATTTGTCCCGCGGAAGTTGCAGAAGCGGTTGAAGCGGTTGTAAGAAGTGTTGGGGTGCAAATAGGGGAGATCGGCAGTGTTGAAGCAGGTAACGGTGCCGAAATCGTTGTTGACGGTGAAAGTAGAGATTTCTCACCTAAATTCCGTGAGTCCGCGTATACGCCGATAAAGAAGGTGGTGGGTGAATCCGGGCAGAATTTTGAAGCGATGAAGCGGAAAGTGGATAAAGCGGTTGAAGACGCAGTCAGGAAGAAAGATAAGGTAAAAAGGATTTTGGAATCTGCACAATACTCCAAGATATAATATTGGTTTTTGTATAGCTAAATAAAAAACCACGAGATTTCACAAGATTTACACAACACTTTTTCTTTTTTACAAAAAGAAAACCTGTGCTAAAAAAAACAAGTTTATTTGGATCAATAAGGAAAGGAATAGTCACTTGTGTACTAAAACTATGTTAATATTATTCTTTTTCTCGTGAAAATCTGTGTAATCTGGTGGTCTGTTGACATGGAAGCTACATCGCGGATTGCCTTTTCGGCGACCCCATC
>CAZOEM010000166.1:0-6276 GCA_964578735.1 uncultured Halobacteria archaeon
TGCATCTGTTATGGTCATGGCAACACAACCCTTCTGTTCAAGAACCTTCTTAACCAGATCGAGCATTTCGGGACGAATTATCGCTTCTATTTATTCTGAAGAGCATTGCCTTGTAGCAGATCACACCCGCAACAGCACCTATTACTAGTGCGGACGTAGGACCAACGAATCCCGCTATGTTCGAGCGGAATGCTAAGCTGTAGCCCACTAGCACCCATTGGACACTGACCAGTACAAGCGCTACAAATGCGAGTGCGATCATCGAAACAACGTTCTTGCCTCGTACCATACCTGCGTAGAACAGCCCTACGCCTGGCGTCATCAATACCACAAGGGCTGTTGAGGCAAGTATCCATGCGGTATCTCCACTATCCAACATTTTTGTCTTGTACCACCGATAGCACATTCTCCTGGACCTCTTTTAAGAATATTTGAGAAAATCACATAATTAATCACAAAAGTTATGAAAAACCGTTCTTTTAAACAGTTTCGCCGTCCCATCGCGTTAGCAAAGAGAAAAGAAAGCTTTACCAAAGAAACATTTTTTGAGCATGTTTGGTAAAGAAGGTTTGCGCGGTCAAACATCTTAAATTCATACATATAAAATTTTATGTGAATCGAAACTACCTTATAGAATGAGGATAAATATTACGGGTAAGGTGGGATTGAAGATATGGAACAGGAAAGGGAAGAAGAGATACTGAGTGCAATTCACCATTGTGTGAAATGCAAGCTGTGCAGCATTGCAAGCTTCCATCCGAACGCGGAATGGTTACCGTTATGTCCCAGCGGGCAATATTATGGTTATCAGGCTTTTTACGCACCTGGTAAGATGGAGATTTTCAGAGCGATATTAGAAGGCGAGATAACAGAACCTTCAGAGGGGCTATTAAATTCGGTCTATGCATGTACAGTATGCGGGGCATGTTACGAGAAGTGCAAGCAGATAACAAATGTGGAACTGGGAGCACCCGAACTGTTTGAAGAGATGCGGCACGAGCTGACAAGTAAAGGCTGGAGTCTCGATGCACATAAGTCTATTGCGGAAAAGATAAAAGAGACGAAGAATGCGTATGGCGAGAAGTATGAATACAAAGCGGAAACAACCGACCAAAATGCGGATGTCCTCTATTACATCGGCTGTACTGCCAGATATAGAGTGCCGGAGATTGCAGATGCTATGCTTGGAATCTTCGATAAATTAGGGCTGAAATATCAGGTTATGGACGAGGAATGGTGCTGTGGCTCGGTATTATTCAGAACAGGACAGGTAGAAGCGGCTAAGGAGCTCGTGGCACATAACGTCGAGGAGATAAGAAAGAGCGGCGCAAAGACCGTTGTTTTTACCTGTCCCGGCTGTATGAAGACGTTTGAGAAGAATTATCCTGATATGGGTGTCGAACTGGTGCATGCCACGCAGTTTTTAACACGGTTGGGGAATATGAACCTGAAGAAGGAGGGTCTGAAAGCTGCTTATCACGATCCATGCCATTTAGGCCGCGATTTAGGCATATATGAAGAGCCAAGAGCGGTGTTAAGCGAAGTAGCTGATATAAAGGTGATGAAACGAGAAAAGGAGCAAGCATGGTGCTGTGGCTCCGGTGGCGGCGTGAAGTCGGCATTCGATGACTTCGCATTATGGAGTGCTACCGAACGGCTGAAAGAGGCGAAAGAAGCGGGTGCGGATGCACTTGTGAGTGCATGCCCGTTCTGTAAACGGAATTTAAAGGAAGCTGCGGAGAATGAAGAACTAGAAGTGTATGACGTTGTGGAGCTTGTAAATAGGTGTTTAGAGGGGTGATTAAGATGGATGAAACGTTTTCAAAATTAGTAAAGGAGCTACAAGCGATAGTAGGGGAAGGGAATGCGACTGACGACCGTGCAATATGCACATCGTATTCGAGAGACCAGCATTGGTACTTTGTACCCGCGAAAAATCCGGCTTGCGTCGTGCGACCAGGGACTAAAGCAGACGTGCGATCTGTTTTAATGCTTGCAAATACACATAAAATACCCGTGATTCCGTATAGTACGGGAATAAACGTGCGTGGCTTGACTATTCCGGTTCATGACGGCAGCATATTATTAGACCTGTCCCGGATGAACCGCATTCTGGAGATAAACCCCGAGATGAAGACTGCGACCGTAGAGCCGGGAGTGACTTTTGGTATGTTACTGGAGCAGACGCGAAAGTACAAATTGCGACCGGCATTTCCAGATGCACCCCTTACCGTGAGCGTACTGGCGAATTATTACTTGCGTGGAATATACCAAACTTCGGCTACGGACGGCCATGACCACACGATCTCGTATGAGATGTTACTGCCGAACGGCGAGACATTAAAAACCGGCTCACGAGCGCTTTCTGAGATGCCTTATTTCCGATACGGCGTGGGTCCTGACTTTGCAGGTATGTTCTGCGCACATCCCGGTACGTGCGGTGTGGTGACAGAATTAACAGCGAAACTTTACCGGTTGTATGATAACAGGAAAGAGTACTTCATTGGCTTTGACGATGTGGGCACGCCGACTGAGTTCATTTACAATTTGATGAACGATGAGTTAGCGGCAAGTATCAGGTTAGTGGACAATCAGAGCTGGTTGGAAGGTATATTTGGCACTTTTGATTACGCATATGATAAGCTGCCGAAGTTCGTAGTTTGCGTGCTGGTAGAAGGTGTGGACGGCATATTCGATGCGAAGAATAAGCTAGTACGTAAGTATATGAACGAATCAGGCGGGCAGGTACTGGACTTACCGGCTGAGTTCGCGCGAACATTCGAGGATGAGAGTCTGGGCGGTGCGGAGAAGAGCTGTATGGTGTTTGGCTTGCCAGGTAAGGGTAACTATCACTGCATTGGGCTGTATGGACCTTTGACATTGGCTGCGCAGTATTATGAAGTGCATGAGAAGACGGCGTTGGAGGTGGGGATACCCCGGGACCACATTCATTTCTATATTGACCCGATATACAGTTTCCACGGGCAGCTCTGCTATTTCGAGCTTGATGTCTTTTACGACGGAAGTGACGCGGGATTCGGCGAGAAGTTGAGGAATTATAACGAGAAGCAATTTCACCGACTACTTGAGCTGGGTATCTATGGCTGGTTCAGACCATATGCAGGTATAATAGGGCCGACAGCGGAAAGAATAGGGTATCTTGCCGAAGTCTGGAAGAAGTTCCTCCGTGTTTTGGATCCGAACGAGATAATGAATAGGGGGAAGCTGTTCTGAGAAGCGGAATTAAAGGCTTTACCAAAAGAACTTATTTGTTTTTATTCTTTGAGGGAGTAAGTACCTTTTGATAACGTTTGGGTAATCGAAAAGGAGAGGATACAGACAATGAAAGCAATTCTCGCTCTTGAAGATGGAACAGTAGTAGAAGGAGAAGGTTGGGGCGCGGAAGGAGCCGCATTAGGCGAACTCGTATTTGCAACCCCGTTTACGGGTTACGAAGAAGCTCTGACCGACCCCTCGTATAAGGGCCAGATATTAATGCCCACATATCCACTCATCGGGAATTATGGCGTGAGCGGTGCTAAATTCCAATCAGACGGGATAAAAGTAGAAGGCTTCGTGGTAAGAGAGAAATGCGATTTCCCTTCACATTATGAAGGTACTCGAAGTATAGAGCAGTTCTTGATAGAAGAAGGCGTGCCCGGGATATGTGAACTAGATACCAGGATGCTGACGATAAAGACGAGACAATACGGCACGATGAAAGCCTGTTTGAATGTGGTAGAAGATTACAATGATGAAGAAAAAGCAAATGCATTAGAACTCGCAAGGGCTCAACCAGATATATCAGAGCTTGATTTGATCGAGCAGGTTACGTGCAAGAAGCCTTACAGAATAAAAGGGAATGGTAAAAGGATAGCGGTAATTGATCTGGGTGTGAAGAGGAACATATTGAATAACTTAGCAGAACGGGATTTGGACATTTTCGTGTTCCCGGCAAACTCCGAAGAATCAGACATACGGGCTATGAGACCCGATGCTTTGTTGCTTTCAAACGGGCCCGGCGACCCGAAGCGGGGAAGAAACGCAATGGACGTGGTAAAAAAATCCGCAGGTAAGATACCTATTTACGGTATTTGCCTCGGCTTACAGATAATAGCGCTTGCGCTTGGTTGCGAGACGTATAAACTAAAATTCGGGCATCGAGGTGCGAACCAGCCCGTGAAAGACATCAAAAGCGGCCGTATATACATAACAGCGCAGAATCATGGTTTTGCTGTTGATGTCGATTCGATGGACGGCATAGCGGAACTAACGCAGCTAAATGCGAATGATAACACGGTAGAAGGCTTTGAGAACTCTTATCTAGGCATCAAATGCGTGCAATATCACCCTGAGGCAAGTCCCGGCCCGTGGGATACGGAAAAGATATTCTTTGACGATTTTTGTTGATTTGAGTACGCCACTTGTCTTGTTATTTTAGAATTTTTAAACGCTTTAAATCATTTACAGTCCATTTTGCTTGATCTTCAATCATAATTTTCTTCATTTCCATCTCAAAAGAGGGTAGCTCCCTGCATTCCACCATATCTTCGAGAACCAAGCGAATTACCTCTTGTAAATTCTTCAGTGCTTCTTCTTTGGTCTCACCCCAGGTTGCACCCCCCCTATCTTTGAGTTCTGGAGAGTAAGCGACCCATTTATCATCATCCTGTTCAACCGCCACCTTAAAGATATAAGTCCTCATTTTACCTCACCTTTTCCATACAATAATAGTTAATGTGACCGCTTGAATAAAAATATCATGGGGGTATCTTTTTCAAAGAAATATACTTGCGCTTTCTTTTTCAATAATGAGTGAAAATTCCAAAACGATATCAAGACCAAAAAAATATTTCTTTGGTAAAGCTTTCTTTACACTTTTTCTTTTTTCCAAAAAGAAAACCTGTGCTAAAAGAAAAACTATTTCTTTTGGTAAAACTTTTCTTTCTAAGAAAAGGTTTATGATCGCAATAATAGACTACGGGATGGGTAATCTGTTCAGCATATATAACGGGTTGAAAAGAGTGTATGATCACCCGATGGTGATTACTGCCGATAATATTACGGATATGGCGAGCGCGGAAGGCGTTATTGTGCCCGGCGTGGGTGCATTTGATGACTGCATACGGAACCTAGAACCGTTTTCTGAAGCGTTAATCGAGGTTGTAGAATCGGGTGTGCCTGTACTCGGAATCTGCATAGGGATGCAGGTTTTGTTTGACGCGAGCGAAGAGGGCAATGAAAAAGGGTGGGGGTTGATACCCGGTGAAGTGGTTCGATTACCCGCGAATGTGCGCGTACCACATATGGGCTGGAACAACTTACACCTACAAAGGGATTCAGAGCTGCTGGATGGGATTACAGATGCAGATTATTTCTATTTCGTGCATTCTTATTATTGCGTGCCGCGAGATGATGAGGCTACGGTAGCAACGGTAGAATACGGCATGCAATTGGCTGCGGTTGTGAATAAGGAGAACGTGTATGGTGTTCAGTTTCATCCAGAGAAGTCGTCTAAGAAAGGGTTGCAGGTATTGAGTAATTTCGTTAGGGTGTGTGAATGTTGAGATTCGAAAAGCTTTTTATGCTCTGAAACGTAGGTAAGCAATAAGCATATAGATAAAATAAAAAGGCCACTATAAAATGAGGTGAAAATGATAAGCGGGATAGTTCATCACGAGTCGTGGATAAACGAAGTACTTCGCATTAATTCCCTTATTGGATGGATACCTAAGTTAGGTTCGGTTATTCAACGTTAGACAACATATAAAAGGTCCAAGGGTGAGAATATGGATACTAAAAAGCCCCAAAACATTGATGAATACAAAAAATGGTTAAAAGAGAAACATGGGTTTGAGATTTCAGATAGGACTAAGACTCATTATGAGTCTGTAACAGGTAGAATCAAGCCGAACCTCGAGGAATCTGATTTTTTGAGTCAACTAACCAAGAATCTCAAAGAGTATAATGAGGAATACTTAGTAAAAACGGGATACCCTCTATTGTCACCTGTGTTTAAACCAGAGTTAGACCTAAAGTCTTTTGATTCATTTTTATTAAAGACATTTAGAAAAAACATCTTAGAGAACAAGCGCTGGCCTGATGAGCCGGAAGGTGAATGGATACTTCCTAATAACTGGTTTACTAAGATAAATGACATCATGAGAACACTGTTTGTAGTTAAATATCTAGATGGTGTTGAGTTTATGATAGATAAAATAAAATCTATTTGTGAGTCATGAAGTATGGAGTGCAAAGTTTTTCTCGAAGCTAGAG
>CAZOEM010000167.1:0-6268 GCA_964578735.1 uncultured Halobacteria archaeon
ATGAACGCTGATGCCCCTTCCTTCGTTGTCATACAAAAGGCAAAGGGCTAAAGGGGAAGGAGAGGGGGCTAAGGGCAAAGGGCTAGGGGGGAGGGGGAAGGGGGAAGGGCTAAGGGGAGAAGATGGTGAAGTAGCAGAGGTAAAGGCGATAGTTGTGAAGGCGGATTTGGCAGAAGGCGAAGTCGGTGGTTTTCTCGATGAGTTGTATTCTAAGATTAGTGCTGGGAGGGTGGAGATATACAAAGCGGAGATTGAGGAGATCGAGCCAGAAAAGAAGATTGAAAGTTTGAATGTGTCGTTTAAGGACGATATAAAGTCAGTGGAGAAGCTTATCAGCTTCATCTTTAGCAAGAGGAATGCCATTCTCCGGGAGCACCGGTATCTCCGTGACAACTTCTCTGAGATGGTATACCAGGTATACATGAGAAGGGGGAAGGGGGGGGTAGAGGTGAGGATAGTTTTAAGAGAAGAAGGCGGTGAAACAGTGGCGGATATTAGATTAGAAGGCATAGAAGAAGCGTCGAAATCGCTGAAAGCGGATTTGATGGAGGATTTTTCGTTCTTTGATGTTGGTTTGGAGGGAAAATAATGGCAGACCCAATTATCACCAAAATGACGAAAGTAAAAAAACCGGAAGTTTTAAATACTGTGAAATGTAATACAATAGTATGTGTGTGATGGAGGTATGAACATGGGGATAGGGATTGAAGATTTGGAGCGGTTGAATGTACTCCCGAAAGAGATTTCAAAGCCTGATATGGACTTAGAGAAGTTGAAAAGGCTGCCGGAATATCGGCGTAGGCAGTGGTGGGACGAGCTCTTGAGGGTGGAAGAAGAATACTATGGGAAATATTATCTCGAGGGGGCGACAAACGAGTATCTGGAAGCGAATATAGCTATGTCAAAGTTGAAACTTGTAGTTTCATTCTTGGATAATGGGGAGCAAGGCTCGGTGCATTCGTTTAAGGACGATGAGATAACGTTTATGCGTGGATTTGAAGAACTCGTGGTGATAGGGCGCCTTTCTGTTGATGAACTTGTGGATTATTTCAAAAGGGTAAAGGGGAAAGAGCGGAGGTTGGTGAAGGTCGCTTTTGACGCCGTTAACAGGGGTTACAGCGTTATGGATGAGATAGTGAGAAGGAGTGATATTCCGGGCGATTTGGCAAATGCGTTTAAGCGTGTTTATGGGGAGCGGCTGAAAAAGATGGAAGAAACCGCGAAGAGATACATTGATAAATATGGGCTTCCCGCTGTTGAGGGAGATATAAATTCGCTTTTGGATGAATCCGAGAAGGAGAGAAAGGAGATAATAGAGCGCCTTAATCAAAGCCTATCGAACTTAGAGAAACGATTAAGAGAGGGGGATGACCTGAAAGAAGGAAAAAGTCAGTTAGAGGAAACACTAAGAGGCTTAGAGCGAGAAGTCGTAACAAAAGAGGCGGGAAGGGTGGCTTTGGCTTCTAAACTCAGAGAATTTGAGGATGATAAAAAGGATGCCTGGGAAAGATATGAAAAGGTTGAAAGTGCATGGTCTGAGAGCATAGGCGAGATAGAAGAAAGAAGAAAGGCGTTGGATGCAAGGGAGTTGGAGCTAAAAGAAGCGGCGGAAAGTCAAAGGGCTGAGCTGAAAGATACTGCAAGAAAAGCGTTTGAAGACGAGCTGAGCAACATTAGCGAGCTAAAAGGAGGACTGGAGAAGAAGGAGGAGGAACTAAAAAGCGAACGGGCAGAACTGGAATATGAGCGAAGAAAAATAGAAGAGCGGTTAGGGAAGCTAAAAACCATCTTAGAGGGTGGCGAGGTGAAAAGATTTGTAACGAGGGACGTTGCGAAGATTCAAGAGCTGAACTATGTCGGAAGGTTTGACGTTAAGCTGATTGGAGTTCCAAGAATGATATACGACCCGATAGAGAGAAAAGAGTGGAAGATACGCTCCATGAGCCGTCACCATAAATTTAACGGGTTGGACAATATACTGACGAGCCTGAAAATGAGTTACAAAGAAGCGATGAGAAAGTTGCCCTTGAATCTGCGGTCAAGATACGTAGTTGCGGAGAAGAAGTATAAGCTTTTTGGTAAGGAAGAGACGAAAGTAATAATAGAAGCTGCGGTGTTGGGGCATTTGCTAGAATATGCTGAGAACGGATTTGATACAAGGAGTGTGACGCTGTCCGAGTTGTTGTCCGTGCTGACAAGGTATATTGACAGTGCAGAACTTGGGAACTATTTTCATGTGCTGGGGATTGCATCGGTTACGGGCTTCGATAGGAAGGTGCGTGAACATATCAATTCAAATGAGTTTCACAATAATTTCGTTAGCAGGTACGTTTCGCTATGTCTGGTGGATTTGGAGACTGGTGAAGTTTTTTACAACGAATCGGATGACAGGATAAAGGCATACTTACCCTTGTTCAAGCCGCTGTTTGACGAGGAGAAGATGAGAGCGATAAAGGAACATGTGGTTGGGCGATTAGAATTCAAGAATTTTGCAGTGCTTGACAAGGTGGTGGAAGAAGCGACAGACGGTGGAGAAGAGGATAAAATGCTTGCGAAGAAGGTATTTTATGATCTTGAAAAGGAAGGAATTGGTGAAGTGCAGTATGATAAAGAGTTTGGGCTTGTTGTTGTAAAACAAGAAAAATGAGAGGTGATGTGAAAAAATGGGTATAGTAGAAAGTTTGAAAGGAACATTAGGATTTGGAGCAAAGGTGCCGAAGGTGGAAGAAGTGCAGAAGGAGCGGCTGCGGCTCAGTATGAAGGAGGAGCAGGCGATACCGGAACTAAGGAAGTTGAAGGATAAGTGGAAGAAACTGTATGAGGAAGGGAAGGACAAGGACAAGTATGAGCAAAGGGCGTTGCTCAGGCAGATGAAGCGAATTGAGGGCGATATAGCGAAAAAGGATTTGGAGCTTGCTAAGATGGACCTCGGCATTCGTGCACTGGACAAGATGGATTCGATCCTTTCAAAAGGAAAGGAGATATTCAAGGGTGAGTTCTGGACTAAGATTGAAGGCACGCTGACATCGGAAAAATTGATGGACATTATGGTGGATGAGAATTTCAATGAGAAGCGGGTACTGGCGAAACTTGGCGAGATTGCAAACATAAGTGATAAGCACGTTCTGGATGCGATAGATCAGCTTCCTGATGAGGAGGTAGAAGAGGTCTGGGGTAAGGAGATAGCGACAGAGGAGCTTGATGAGATTCTCGATACGAAGATAGAGGAGAAGAAGCGGAGTTTGGAGATAGAGCGGTTTTGATAGCCGTTTTGTCTCTTTATTTTTGGCGTGGGAGCTATTCAAAATGACGTTTTGTCCAAAATGCGGAAAAGAAAATCCAGGGGGTACAATATTTTGCATGCACTGCGGAGCAGATTTGAGTGGATACAAGGTGGAGATTTCACCGAATTTTGATGTATCGCCAAAAATAAGCATATCAACGATGGATAAAGAGCAAATTAGCTTGTTAGTGGAAGATAAGCTCAGCAAAGCTTTAGAAATGGCACATACTTCTAAGGACATTCAAGCGAAAGAGCTTACACCAGAAGAACAACAAGCCGTCAACACCTTTCAAAAAATAGCGGAGGAAATAGGTAGAAAAAAGGTAATATCTCTTTCGAAATATGATCCCCATGATTTAGAGAGCTGTGTGAAAGTTTTTGATACGATATTTTTAGAAAATCTTGGTAAAGAAAAAAAAACTACTTTGGCTTGTTAAAGGTAGCATTTTATCTACATTAGGTAGACACAGCGAAGCCCTGGTATGTTGGGATAAAATGTTAGAGATAAATCCACGGAATGCTGCATGGTGGTTTAGCAAAGGACGAACTTTAAAAGAATTAAAGAGATATGATGAGGAGATGCATTGCTACAATAAAGCATTGGACATGAATTCAGAATTTGATCTGGCTTTAGCTGGAAAAGGAGAGGTCATATGCCTTCAGCTAAGTAGATATATACAAAAACTTTTAGGAGGGAAGATTTCTAAAGAAGAATATGAATTATTTCCTGAACTGGAGGAAGAAGCAAGGAGACATATTAATAAAACATTAGAAATAAATCCCCGATTAGAATGGGCATGGAAACTCAAAGCGGCTATTGAAATGAAAGATATAAATGAGCAAATAAGATGCATTGAGAAAGCATTAGAAATAAATCCGAGATCAGCAGATGCATTATATCTGATGGGTTCAGGTAAATACCATTCAGCGAAGATATATCTCATAGATTTTAACGATTGGACTATAAAAAACGAAACTGAATACAAATTAAGGTTATGGGAGGCAATAGATTTTTTTTGACAAGGCACTTGAAATTGAGCCAAATCATGCACAAGCCCTAAAAGAGAGGAAGGAATTATTAAAAGAGCTAAGAGAACTTACATAATCGAAGGAAGAATGAGTGGGAGGAAAATAAAATGGATTGTCCAAAGTGTGGAAAAGAAAATAGAGAAGATGCAAGGTTTTGCATGGACTGCGGAGCAAATTTGAGTGGGTACAAAGTGGAGATTTCGCCGAATATTACCGTATCGCCAAAAATAAGCGTATCAACAATAGATAAAGAACAAATTAGCTTGTTAGTGGAAAATACGCTCAGCAAAGCTTTAGAAAAGCCACACAATTTTAAAGATATTCATGCGAAAGATTTTTCATCAGAAGAACAACAAGCCGTCAGCACTCTTCAAAAAATAGCGGAAGAAGCAGGCAGAGGAGAAGAGGTAGGTAGAAGAAAAGGGGAGGTATATTTTCCAAATTGTAACTATGATCTTCAGGATTTAGAGAGATGTATGAAATTTCTCGATGGCGAACGAGGACTTTGGTCTGTTAAAGGCTGCATTTTATCTGCTTTAGGCAAACACAGTGAGGCCTTGGAATGTTGGGATAAATTGTTGGATATAAATCCACTGAATGGTGCATGGTGGTTTAACAAAGGGCTGACTTTAGAAGAGTTAAAAAGATATAATGAAGCAGTTAGTTGCTTCAATAAAGCATTAGACCTAAATCCGGAAATTGATCTAGCATGGGCTAAAAAAGGAAATTTTATAGTCCGTCAGTTACGAGAACTTGTAAGGAAATTTTTAGAAGGAAAGATATCCGTAGAAGAATTCAAATCAAAAAAATCGGAACTGGATGAGGAAGAAGCAATGAGATATTTCAACAAAGCATTAGAAATAAATCCCCAATTGGAATGGGCATGGGTTCTCAAATCAATGATTGAAAACGACACGAATGATGCAATAAAATATCTTGACACAGCCTTGGATATAAATCCAAGATCAGCAGATGCATTGTGTATGAAGGGGATTGTGAAAGTCCATTCAATGGAGGATATTTTAGATGATCTTTTAGTTCGTAAAGATGACAGCCTCTTTATAAAAAGAGAAAAGATACCCGAGTACAAATCGAGGTTATTGGAAGCAATAAAATTTTTTGACAACGCACTTGAAATTGAGCCAAATCTCGCAGAAGCCCTAAAAGAGAAGGAGGAGTTATTAGAAGAACTAAGAAATCTTGTAACTACTCAGGTCAGTCAAAAAGGAGGATGGACGTAGCGTCTTTAATGCAATTCAAGATGCATTTTTATGTAATCCTTTTATTTCCTTCCTTCTTTTATAAGAAATAGAGGGGGGGCTGAGTAGTTACGAAATCTTCCATAATCAAAGGACGAATGAGTGGGAGGAAAATAAGATGCATTGTCCAAAGTGTGGAAAAGAAAATAGAGAAGATGCAAGGTTTTGCATGGAGTGCGGAGCAAATTTGAGTGGGTACAGAGTTGAGATTTCGCCAAATATTACTGTATCGCCAAAAATAAGCATATCAACGATGGATAAAGAGCAAATTAGCTTGTTACTGGATGATAAGCTCAGCAAAGCTTTGGAAAAGGCACATCTTTTTAAAGATTTTCAAGCGAAAGAGATTACACCAGAAGAGCAACAAGCTGTTAACACTCTTCAAAAAATAGCGGAAGAAGAAGGTAGAAGAAAAGGGGTGGTATCGTTTTCAAAATATGATCCTCAAGATTTAGAGAGATGTGTGAAATTTCTTGATACGTATTGGGAGATAGCTTTAGAAAATCTTGGTAAAGAAGGCAAAGAAGGACTTTGGTTTCTTAAAGGCTGCATTTTATTTACATTACGCAGACACAGCGAAGCTCTGGCATGTTGGGATAAAGTGTTAGAGATAAATCCATTCAATTCCCAGGCGTGGTTTTACAAGGGGTATACTTTTAAAGTATTAAAGAGATATGACAAAGCAGATATTTGCTTT
>CAZOEM010000168.1:0-6267 GCA_964578735.1 uncultured Halobacteria archaeon
CTTTTCTAAAAACTACATGGTATATCCCTATTTCGCTTAAGTTTACGAAAATGCTCCTAATGCTACAAAAGGAACTACAATGCTCCCGGAAACGAATTCTGGTGTTGTTAAAATCCGCAGCAATGGCTTAGCTAATACAGATAAACCAAATGCAGACGGGATAGCAAATATCAAGAAGTATTTTAGCGAATATTTTAGATAGTTTCTCACTTCTTCTATACTTTTCTCTTCATATAATTTTGATATTGTGGGGAATAAAATAACCATTATCGGTGTTAGAAAGAACAGAATTAAATTGCCCATTGCATATGCTGCAGAATAAACACCAACGGCTGCCATTCCTATAAAATATCCAATGATATAACGATCACTGGAATGTATTATCCAGATAATCATTGCATTAGGCGTTAACGGCATTCCGTATCGTAAGTAGGGTTTCAATTCAGAAAAAGCAGGTATTTTAAATCCAATTTGAGATATAGCCAGAGAGAATGCAATTGCAAAAGATATACTTCCAACTATCAAACATGCAATTATCGCTCCAAGTAATCCAAATCCTGATAATAGTAAACCCGCTATCAAGCAGAGTTCTCCAACGCTTTTTAGTACTGTTAGTATTGTATACGTCTTTATCTGCCCAAAAGTTCGAAAATACGTGAGCGTTATTCCATCAAGTGCGGAAATGAGGATAAAAACGATGCTGCTTTAATGAAATACGATGCATTGATGTCGCCAAATACAGTTGATGCTAAAAAATCGGATGAACAGAACAAAAGCACTGATAGAAGCGACCCTGTGAAGATTATCACAGCAACCACCGATAAGAAACCGTCACGTATTTTTTCTTTTTCTTTCTCACCTGCTAAAAACCGGACAATTGTTGCTGATAAACCTAACATTGCCAGTGGCGTGAGCAGAGAAATAGTTACTGTGATTTGTGCCCATATACCGTACTGATATGCGCCCAGTGTTTTTGTTATAATAGCGATTAAAATTAGCCCCCCCAATCTAAGTAATAATTGAGTGGCCCCTATCAGCCCTACATCATGCGTGAATTTTTTGTATGACATTTGTGTCCCTACTCCTTAATCAGGAGTGCTAAAATTAAATGCCATGCCGACGTCAAATGCGAATTTTTGGGATGGTTTCATATTAATCCATTATCACTTCAAAAAATAACAGTTTCCATCATTTGTATATGGCTCATGGCTCATTTAATCTCTTTCTTAATCGCATAGAACACATCTTGCGGTCTCTCTACCGCGTATTCTACGTTCACAGTTATCAATAATGCATTTTCATGATGGTCACCCTTTAAATTTAATTTCCCTTCTTTCGTGTACTCAGGCAATGTCTGCACTTTCGCCTCTCCAAAAGAGCAGAATCCGTGATCCGAAATTACAATTAACTTGTTGTTCCCATCTAAGAAACCCGTATCAAATATTAGTTCTCCTATCTTCTCATCCATTCTCTCATACCACTCGACAACGTAATCCTCACCCCAGTGGAAGTGCTGAATCCTGTCCAAGAGCGTGTAAACCGAGATGAGCAAATCCGGCTTCTCCTCTATTAGGTATTTTGTCTTCTCCGTAACTCGTTCCAACTCCTCTTCCCATTCCTTTTCATTCGTGGGCAATCCAAAACCTATGGGCTTAAAATCTACGTTGAATGAATACGGAGGCACAACAAAAGGTACATTCAACGCTTTTACCTCTTTTCCTTCTTTAGATAGAATATCCCATATAAAATCCACTTTAATATCCGCTCGCTTTACAATATCGCCATTAACAACATAACTCTCATGTTTGTGCTCCGCGGGAAGCTTACCAGAGAACATCCCGCACCAAACCGATGCAGATATAGGCTTCTCCATCAGCGTAATTACTTTGCTTTTGCCTATTTCTATCAATCGCTTAAAATTTCTCAACTTGCTTAAATTCGGCGTTATAACTGACCACGTTGCTGCATCTATGCCTAATACGAGAAATGTTCCCTTATTTCTTTCTCCAATCATGGCTTCCAAACTTTTATCCATTATTTTTTCACTCCTTCAAGCTTATATATCGCTATTACCTTTGTCCCCATATTCATCACCAAGATTAGGTTTATTTTTATTTCTTAGCATAGGTTCTTTCTTTAGAAAGAAAATGCTTTCTTTAGTAAAGGTTTCTTTTAAAAAGAAAAGTTTGTTTGTAAGACCACTCCTGCTCCTATATTCTTGTTAGCTTTTACGAGAACAAACCGTCCGAGTTCCGGAATCTCCGCGAATTCCTCTACCACCAGCGGCTCGGTCGCAAAGACAATAGTTGCCGCATCATGCTCATTTATCTCTTCCGGATTGCTCTCTAAAACAGCTCCTGTCTCGGAATCTATCCTTTCTCTTATCTCTTTTATCTCACCACTTACTTTTGCAGTTCCACACCTTATTTCCACTACTTCCCCTTTTTTCAAGTTCTTATCAAGCAAAACCGCCTCGCCTAAAAAGGCATTAGTAGGTTTTGGCGGTTTCTCCAGAAGTCCAAGAACATCACCTCTTTTTACCACTCCCCCGTTTATAATAATACCAATACTAGCCCCTGCCTTAGCTTCTGCCCATTCGCCCTCAAAGACCTTTATCTTCTCTACTTTCGCCTTGACGCCCGAAGGTTCGAAAATTACATTGTCTGCTCTTCTTAGTATTCCCGATTCCACACGCCCTACGATTGTCTCTTCATTCTCTACCTTATATATATCTTGAACAGCAAACCTCAATGGTTTCTCTTTTCCTTTCAGTGTCACGCCATCCAATGCGTCTATCAACGTTGGACCGTCATACCATTTCATCTGCTCGGAATACTTGTAAATGTTATCTCCTTCCACTGCGGACACGGGAATAAAGAGCATCTCTCCTGTCGCGTAGTCAAAGGAATCCAAAAGCTTGCTTATTTGTTCCTTTTCTTCTTCAAATCGCTCTTTTTTGTAGTCCTCGATATCCATCTTGTTCACAACCACAAAGACCTGTTTGATGCCAAGCATCTTAAGTAAGAACATATGCCTTCTCGTTTGCTCTTGCACGCCTTCTTCTGCCGATACTACCAAAACCGCTACATCGGCATGTGAAGCGCCCGTAAGCATGTTCTTTATAAACTCCTTATGCCCTGGCACGTCGGTTATCGTGTAATAATTCTTCTTACTCTTAAACATCAAACTTACCGTATCTATTGTCCGCTCTTCTTTCAGCTCATCCTCAAAAGAGTCAAGGAAATAAGCGAATTCAAATTTGCGCTTATATTCTTCTGCTAATTTCTGTATCTCTTCCACCCGCTCATCCTTTATGCTCTCACTGTCATATAGCAGTCTGCCAATCAATGTGGACTTACCATGATCCACATGCCCTACGAGAACTACATTTACGTTCATTTTTGTTTTTTACCTCCTACTAAACTAAATTCAAAAACCAAATGTTAAAAGTTAAAATGAGAATGCAAAATTTACAAACTCGCTGCCTAAACACATCTTTAAACCTTTCCTTCTCAGTTCCCATTTTTTATTTTAAACCTTCCATTTCTTTTTTTATTTTTTACATTTCTCTTACATGTATCCAAGCGCTCGTAGCTTCTGCATCATAAACGCCTTCTCTTTGTCCTGTGCGCGGCCAGATCGCTCTGCAACCTTTGTCATTTTCAGCTCTTCCACTATCTCGTCTATCGTCTCTGCAGTTGAGTCTATTGGTGATGTGCACGGTTCACATCCTAAGCTTCTATACCGTTTACCATTGTTGGCAAAATACATTGGATTCACTGGAATGTCTTTCTCTTGCTTTATGTACTCCCAAACATCCAACTCACGCCAGTGCAGAATTGGATGCACTCGCGTGTGGTGCTGAACAGCACCCTTCTCACTTCGACCTTGAGTTTGATATTGGTCCCACATCTCGAGCGGCTGATCCCTGTAATTCCATCGGAACTCTTCGTCTCGTGGTGAAAAGACACGTTCCTTCGCTCTTATCCCGTGTTCGTCCCGCCGTATTGCCAAGAACAAAGCATCAAACCTGTGCGTATCTAAATAGTTCATCAAAGCTTCCGTTTTAAGTGCAGTGCAACACTCCAATTTCCCTTTTTCTGGTCCCATACCGGTTTTCATCGCTTCTTCATTCTTCGCTATTACTAAATCAAATCCCCATTCCTCTGCTATTCTGTCTCTGAACTCATACATCTGCTTGAACTTGTAACCCGTGTCAATATGGATTACAGGAAATGGTATTTCACCTAAGAAAGCTTTTCGGCACAGCCATAGAGCAGTTGTGCTGTCCTTTCCCATGCTCCACAGAATTGCCGGGTTCTCGAACTCCGCGTATGCTTCCCTAATTATATATATGCTCTTATTCTCCAGTTCTTTCAGTCCCATTCTCTTTTCGTCATCTCCTTTACTTTATAATTACAAACATCCCATCACTCCAATCGCCGCAAAGGCGATAATTAGTATCACTAGCCAAAAATAAAACCAGAACATGTTGATACCGGGATTTGTGGCACGACCCCAAGCTGTAAGCTCCCAGGCTCGCTCATGAAGCACATACAAAACCAATCTGATTGCATGAAAGACAAAGGTAATTAAACTCGCTTCAACCCAACTACCTGTAATGAAATAGGAGAGTACAACTAAAATTACAATTCCGGCAATACGCCATGTGAACGATTTTGTCCAACTGCGAACCCACAAATCCGTCTTTGTATTGTTATTGATAATCTTATTAATATTGCCCATTTGCACTTACTCCAAATAGCCCAACGCTCTTAATCTCTTCTTCACCTCTTCCTCCTCCTCGTCGCTAAAAGTAGGTTCTTCTTCGCTCTCTTCTTCTCTCAGTATCTCTTCCATCACATACGTGACATAATCCTCCACAGAATTGAATTCCGTAGCATGCACCCGCTCTTCTATTCTGCCATAAAGCAAAGCCGGTAAAAATACGGCTTTCTTTTCCTCTTCTCCTTTCATAAATATCCAAGCCTCCTCAATCTTTCTCTTACCGCTTCTACTTCTTCGTCTGTTAGCTTGTCTTCTTCTTTTAGCTTTCCGCTTGACGCTAAACAGCGCATCCCAAAAACGATAAATTCGGTCACACTGGAGAATCCAGTGCCTTCTATCATCTCCCGCCGCTTTTCATATAATTCCCGCGGTATCTTTATAGTAACTTTATCCATTATTACACTCTAATTGTAGTAATATTTGAGTATATAAAAGTTTCGCTTTTGCATTGTTACCGTCTCCCTTCTTTGAACTCAGCCACGGATTTTATCATCGCCGTGGGAATTCCAATTGCAGCAACAAGCATTGCAATTCCGTAAAGTGTGGAGGTCCATCCCTTAACTTGTCAAATAAAGATAACCTTAAGATATTCCGATAAAGAACTAAAGAGAAATGCTAAAATTCCATATCCTGCTGGACCTAAAACCCTGATGTTAATAGTACCAGTAAAAATGCCTAAAAATAAAGCAATAATTTGAGTGAGATATAGTGTAAATGTTTGCCTACCTGTTTTTCCCGTTAAATCTTTTTTAAATTCGGTAAATATCGCATTTGGTTTTATCATTTATTCTAGCTCAACATATGACCTAATACCTAATATAGAAGATTTTTATATTGATATTACATAAAGTAATTTCATAGGTTGTTCGGTTAAGTACGGCTCAACATAAATAATGACCTATAACAACATATTTCCGACATAGATTTACATAGATTGCACTGATTTATTTTTATTCATTATACAGCGTTTTATACTTACAGACCTACTAAAGTTGATCAGAAGACCTACCTAGATACCGGTTGCTTTGAGATTCAAAAAAACCAGAACCAAATGTGTTATGTACTTTGTAGGCTGCACCAATTATCTTTTCGGTTATTTCACGCTGTTTATATTCTTTCATCTGCGTTAATTAGTGTTAATCTGTGTCTGTATAAATATTTTTATATGTCTTTACTTTTGGTAGATTTAACCGAACACACATGTATAACACTATGCCCATCACAACACCAGCAACAATGTGCCGTGGCGTATTCGTTTGCATCTGTTTTATTCCCTTAATACCCTCGCAGCTATCCTCAAACCAATAAATCCCACCAGTTGAGACAGTGCCGTTGCAGTCGCTGCTCCTACCGGACCAGTTATCCCAAGTGGCGAAAGCAATCCCCACTCTGGAATGAACAAATAATTCAACACGATATTAGCCATGCAGATGCCAACCCCTATTTTTGCAGCTATATCAGGACGGTTTATTCACGTTA
>CAZOEM010000169.1:0-6256 GCA_964578735.1 uncultured Halobacteria archaeon
GAATAAATATAGAACATCTTTTACCTCTGATTACATCTTCGATGAAGCTGTTACCGTTGCTTTATACCGAACAAAAGATATCAGAAAGGCAATTGACGTTGGAGAGCTGATTGTTGGTAACGAAGAGAAGGGGATAGCCAGGTTTATAAATATTTTACCGGTATCAAAAAGTATCTTCATCGAAGCATGGAAGCTATTTTTAAAATACCCAGAGAAAATGGTGAGTTTTACAGATTGCACCTCAATAGCCCTTATAGGAGGAAGGGAAATTGATTATATCGCCAGTTTTGATAAAGATTTTGATGGGATAGTGAATAGAGTGATAGAATGATTAAAAAAGCGGTGATACCTGCGGCGGGGTTGGGAACGAGGTTTCTTCCGGCAACAAAGTCAATGCCAAAGGAGATGCTCCCTATTATAGATAAGCCAGTTATTCAATTTGTTGTCGAAGAGGCAATTGCCTCTGGTATTGATGACATTATCATTATTACAGGAAGAGGAAAAAGGGCAATAGAAGACTATTTTGATACATCACCAGAGATTGAGCATCATTTGTTTCAAAACAAGAAATATGAGCTGTTGAAAAAAATAAAGGACATCTCTTCCTTAGCTGACATTCATTACATAAGGCAAAAAGAGCCTCTTGGCTTAGGGGATGCTATTTTAAAGGCTGAGAAGCATATTGGAAACGAATCTTTTGCTGTATTACTTGGCGATGATATTATTGTTAACGAAAAGTCAGCAATGGAGCAGTTGATTGAATGTTACGAAAGCGTAGATAGCTCTGTAATTGGAGTAGAAGAAGTCCCGTTAGAAATGGTTAGCAAATATGGAATTGTTGCGGTTGAACCGCAAGAAGATTCATTTTTAGTTAAAAATTTGGTTGAGAAGCCAGAGAAGGAAAAAGCGCCGTCAAATCTTGCAGTTCTTGGAAGATATGTTTTAACTACAGAGATTTTCGATTGTATTAAGGAAGTTAATCTTGGTTATAATGGCGAGATTCAACTAACAGACGCTTTAAAACTGTTGTTAGAGAGTCAGAAGATTTATGCAAAGAAAATTGAAGGAAAAAGGTACGATATTGGGGACCAGTTAAGTTACGTTAAAGCAATAATAGATTTTTCTCTGGACAGAGAGGATCTGAAAAATGAGATTGGGCGATATGTGAGGCTTAAATGTATGTGATTTCAAACTCTTAACATACTTTTCAAAAATTCATACTCATCCTTTGTAAATCCTCGCAGCAAAATTAAAACCCCAAAATAAATTACCGCTGTGATTCCTACAGCAATCAAGATATCAACCGCGCCACAAGGATTCAATTTCCAAACGACAAAAGCCATTGGAACTGATGCAATCACACTCTTAAGGATAAACTTAACGTCAATTTCAAAAGGTATCTCCGTGAAACTCAAAATCCCAACAATCACAGTAAAAATAAAAAATGTTAATAAAGTGGAAATTGCAGCACCCAATATCCCAATTACTGGAACTAAGATGATGTTTAATATTAAGTTAAGTAAAGCGGCAATACCGTATATCAAACCAATTATCTTCGTCCTTTTTAGTAGTGTTAAGACATCGAAAAAAACAGACCTGCAATTAAATAAAATTACAGCTAAAGCAACGATTGGAACAATCAAATAAGCAGAAAGAAATTCAGAAGTTGTTAATGTCGCCAGCAACGACTTTGATAAAACAGCAAGTCCCAACAGAGAAGGAATAGCAAACATAAGATAAAACTTAAGCGAGTACTCCAGGTGCGTCTTTAACTCTGCCATTTTATTATTCTCATACAGGTTAGAGATCGCAGGAAATAGATTTATGCTAATAGGACCCATAAAAATGCCTACAATGCTGCCGATGTTGTATGCTGCAGAATAAATACCAACAGAAGCCACACCAAGAAAATATCCGATTATATACCTATCACTTAAGTTTACAATCCAATATGAAATAGTAGCAGGGATTAACGGCAAACTGAAACTTAAGTACGGTTTTAATACCGGTAGATTTAGACTTGGTCTTCCAATCCCTATTTGCGAATTTATAAATAAGAAACACAATAAAAGCAAAAATGTTCTAACCACAATAAGCGATAACAATGCACCAAATAGGCTGTAACCAGATAGAATTGCGTACGAAATGAATATTATTTCAAGAAGATAATTAAAGATGCAATGAAAATACAAATATATATTAATACAAATATATATTACAAATGAAAAAATGAACGAAAATTTTTATCCTGAGAGCGAGGAGATTTTGTTTACGAACAGGGAAAAGGAATTAGAAACACTGGAGTTCTACTTAGAAGAATTTCTAAACGGAATAAAGGAGAACGTGTGCATCTTCGGACTGAGGAGAATAGGAAAGACGATAATGATAAGGGAATTCGTGAAGAGGCATAAAGAGATAAAATCTATCTATCTAAATTTTGAATTTCTGTTCTCAGTGCCAATAGAACTTTCACAGAGTTTCATACTTGAATCAGCGAAATGGTTCTTTGATAAGGAGTTAGAGATATATGACCTCTTGGCTTTACCCGGGGGAGAAGTAGTGAAAAAGCTATTACGAGAGTTAGAGAAGGCGGAAACATCAAAGACGGCAGTAATAAAATTGGCATTTGAATATTTGAGAGAGCTGGGAAAGGAAGAAAAGATAGTAGTATTTATGGACGAATTTCAGGAGATTCTAAAACTTAAGAATTACAGGGAGTTGAGGAATATCCTGGGCATCTTTAGAGAATACATAAATGATGAAAACATACTATTCGTCATCTCCGGCTCTTTCCCTCACATGATGAGGGATATGATAGCGAATGGAGAAAGTCCTTTATACAACCAATTTAAAGAATTGAAACTGGATTATTTTGAAAGAGAGAGTGCTTACGAATTAATATCAAAGGTCATAGAATGTGGTGAAGAATCAAAAAGACTTACACATCAACTCACAGGAGGGCATCCGTTCTATATCGTTTCTATTGCAAAGAGAACCAAACTCATTCATAGAATATATGAATTGTCGGTTAATCTGACAACGATAAAGAGAGCTTTTCTTATAGAAACTCTATATCCTGAAGGAGGAATATACAAACACTGTAGCTATTTGCTCAATACAGTTCTTTCATTGGCGAAATATAAAGCTCCTTTGATAGGCATACTGAACACGCTTCTCAAAGAGGATGGTCGTACTCAATCAGAGATTGCGAAGAGGATAAAGGTTTCACAAGGAGAGGCAAGGCTCTACACTTCTGAATTAGAAAGGCTGGATATCCTTCAGAGAATTGAGGATAGATATTACATTGAGGATAAGGTATTTAAAATGTGGCTGGATTTGAGGAAAACCGCCGAACTCGGAGAGAGCCCAAGAGATAAGCCGGTGGAAAATTATCTTAAGATTCTGGAGAGGAAATATCTGAAAGCAAAGACGGAATTGGGAAAGGCAAAGGAGTCGGAAGTAAGAGAGAGATTAAGGGAAAAACTTGGGATAGAATTTAAGTCATACCTTGACAAAGACATAGAATTTGATGGTGTCGGCATTGATGATAATTATGTCACTATTCTTGAGTTAAAATGGAAGAATAAGCCTGCCGACCTTAGAGCTATGAAAAATTTCCTGGAGAAGATAGAGCAATCGGAATTCTCAACCAAAAAGAAGAGATTAATATTCATCTCCAAATCAGGAGTTACACCTGCTGCATTAAAATTCGCTAAATCTAACGGTGTAGAGGTACTGGATAATAATCTTGAGGATCTATGGGAAGAGAGAGTATAATGAGAAAAATAAGAGTGGGCGGTAAACACATAGGTAAAGAAGAGCCCTGCTTTATCATAGCAGAGGTGGGTTCAAATCATAACGGCAGCTTGGAACAGGCGAAGAAATTAATAGATGCTGCAGCAGAGGCGAAAGCTGACGCAGTTAAATTTCAGATATTCAAAGCAGAAAATCTATATTCAAAATACACCCCCGAATTCAGTTATTTAAAAGGGCAAAATGTTTATGAGCTAATCAAAAGTATAGAAACGCCGAGAAAATGGATAAAAGAACTGGCAGGATATTGCAAAGATAAAAATATAGACTTTTTAGCTTCTGCTTTTGATTTTGAAGCTGTTGACATTCTTGATAAATACGTGCCCGCATTTAAAATCGCTTCGTTTGAAATTGTGGATTTAGAATTGCTTAAATATGCGGCGGCGAAAGGAAAACCGATGATTATATCAACAGGAATGGCTAATTTAGGTGAGATAGAGGATGCAATAAATGCGATAAAATCAGTTGGGAATGAAGATATTATTTTGCTACATTGTAATTCGTTGTATCCTACGCCTGCCGAAGTAGTAAATATAAAGGCAATGGAAACGATGAGAACAGCTTTTAAAGTTCCTGTTGGTTTTTCCGATCACACGTTAGGAATTCATATTCCAATAGCTGCGGTTGCGATGGGTGCTTGCGTGATTGAGAAGCACTTAACATTAGATAGAACTCTACCGGGTCCTGACCATTCTTTTGCAATTGAGCCAGATGAATTAAAAGAGATGGTAAGATGTATAAGAGAAGTGGAGAAAGCAAAAGGAACGGGAATAAAGGAAAAGTCTGAACTGGAGAGCGAACAGATGTATATAAAGGCAAGAAGGAGTATTCATGCAAAAGTTGATATTCTAAAAGAGACTAAAATAACAAAAGATATGTTAATAATTAAGAGACCGGGATATGGTATAAAGCCGAAGTTTATTGATGTAGTTGTTGGAAGAGAAGCAAAGAAAGATGTAAAGGAAGATGAATGGATAACTTGGGATGCAGTTTAACAAAAGGTGAAAGCATGTTAGAAGGTAAGCAGGTAAGACTGAGAAAAATAGAGGAGGTTGACTTACCAAAACTCCGAGACTGGAGAAACTCGCCGTATATCCGAGCATACACTAGGGAGTACCGCCCTTTGAATATGTTAAATCAAAATAAATGGTTCTCATCTCTTTTAATAGATCAAACAAAGGTTATGTTTGTTATCGAGAAAAAAGAGGATAGTGAGCTTGTTGGATGTTGTGGTTTGACATATATCAACTGGAAAGAAGGTCATGGGAAGTATCTATCTATATTGGAGAACCGAAATGGCAGGAAAAGGGATATGCGAGTGATGCTCTTCAACTTTTACTCAAATATGGATTTTGCGAGTTGAGGTTGCATCGTATTTATGCTATCATCTTTGGATACAACGAAGCCAGCATAAAGTTCTTTGAGAAGAACAGGTTTAAGTTGGAAGGAAGGCACAGAGAGGCAAGATTTTGGGATGGGAAATTTCATGATGAGTTGGTGTATGGGCTTCTGGAGCATGAATATTTAGAATGAAAAAGACCGCACAAGGAACTTATACCTTTACCCCTCATTTGGGATGTTTTTCATCTTCTTGTCTTCCCTTTCAATTCCGATTTAATGTAATCGAGCATTCCCACCGGATGAGCCAAATCCAGGAAAAATTTGAGGTCCCGTTTCTTGAACTCGCGAATAACATATAATACCCCCACATACACAGCAATTCCAACCAAAGCGAACCCAATCAAATGATACCACCTAACCAGTGGGACCAAAGAATTAAGATAATATAACACTATGCCCATCACAACACCAGCAACAATGTGCCGTGGCGTATTGGTCTGCATCACTTTTATACCCGCTAATCTCCTCGCAGCTACCCTCAAACCAACAAACCCCACCAGTTGAGACATTGCCGTTGCAGTCGCTGCCCCCATCGGCCCATTTATCCCAAGTGGCGAAAGCAACCCCCATTCGGGAATGAACAGATAATTCAACCCGATATTAGCTATGCAGATGCCAACCCCTATTTTTGCGGCGATTTCAGGACGGTTTATTCCTGTTATTAACGAAGAATAGGGCCTGGTTAAAGAAATGATGAAGACGTAAATAGCAAGCATTGCCAGAGTAGACGCTGCGGGTAAGAACGCACTACTCAATACAATATTGATTATCGGCTCGGGAAATATAATGACAAATGTTATAAGCGGAATGGCAACCATCGAAATATATCGCTCCGCAGAACGTGTTACTTCCTTGATCCCCTTTAAATTGTCTCGTGAGTGATATTCAGAAATCGTTGGAAACAAAACCGTTCCAACAGCCATGGGAATCGCTAAGAGGAGTATAGTGATTCGTTGAACAGAGAAATAATAACCGACCTCCTTAAATGTCCAGAAATAACCGAGCATTACTTTATCTACATTTAGAGCGATGACGCTCGTTA
>CAZOEM010000170.1:0-6211 GCA_964578735.1 uncultured Halobacteria archaeon
AAGACAGATAAGGACGAGTTTGATGCGTTGGAAGCGACATTCCCTGCCGGTACTGTATCGGGCGCGCCGAAAGTGCGTGCTATGGAGATAATAGAAGAATTAGAGCCGACAAGAAGAGGTGTGTACGCAGGATGTGTCGGATATTTCTCCTTTAATCGTTCAATGGATACCGCGATAACAATAAGAACTGCGGTATTTGAGCATGGTAAAGTATATATACAAGCAGGAGCAGGTATTGTTGCCGATTCCGATCCGGAAAGTGAGTATAAAGAGACACTAAGTAAATGTGCGGCGTTATTAGCGTGCGTCTCGGGGGGTGTGCGAAAAAGATGAATGTCCTGATTGTGGATAATATCGATTCATTTGTATATAACATAGTGCAATACGTTGGGATACTGGGTGCTGAACCGATAGTGGTGCAGAATAATGTGGAGCTGGGTTATATAGCGAAAATTGTTAAGGCACAGGAGATAGAGCATATAATAATTTCGCCTGGTCCGAAGACGCCAAGAGATGCAGGTGTCACAAATGAACTGATAAAGAAGTTCTGCAACGAGGACAAGAAGATATTGGGTGTTTGTTTGGGGCATCAATGCATAGGTTATGTCTTTGGCGCAAGGGTAAGGACTGCAAGGGTGCTAAGACATGGAAAGGTGAGTTTAGTGAAGCATAATGGCGCAAACGTGCTGAAAGGACTGAAGAATCCGCTCTCGGTCGTGCGATACCACTCCTTAGTAATTGACAATGTAAACAGCAGTTTAGAAGTAACAGCGAGAAGTTTGGATGATAATGAGATAATGGCAATCCGGCATAAAGACAAGGACATCTTCGGCGTACAGTTCCATCCTGAATCTATATTGACAGAGGATGGGCTGAAATTGATAAAGAATTTTGTGGATATGTAGTTTTTATATATACTGAGTAGAAAGATAAAAACATGGAAAAGAGGAAGACGCCTTCTATATTTGATCTGTTAGAAGGGTACATGGAACGGATGGCAGAAGAGATGAAGCGAGTGTCATTGCCGTTCGAGGAGGAACTTTCGCAAAGGATGAGAAGATCGCCGGATGATACAGAAGAACGGCTAAAGGACCCGTTTGAGGAGATGCTAGCGCGGTTAGAAGAAGAAATGCCAGATGCACTCATGGATTTTGTAACCGAAGAGGAGACGCTGGAAGGCAAAGCAAGAAGATATGGGCCTTTCGTTTACGGGCTTTCATATACGAAGGAGCCGGGGAAGGAGCCGGAGATAAAGGAGTTTGGGAATATAAAACCTTCTGACGAGCGGATAGTGCCTGCTCCAACGGATGAACGTGAACCTTTAATAGATGTAATTGACCAGAAGGACGCCTACGAAGTCGTAGTGGAATTGCCTGGTGTTGAGAAGAGTGATATAAAGTTGCATGCAACCGAAGATTCACTGCATATAAAAACAGAAAACGGGCGAATGTTCTCTAAAGAGATACCGTTTGATATGCCTGTTACGCCTGCAACCGCAAAGGCGACTTATAAAAACGGTGTTCTCTGCGTGACGATAAAAAAGGAGAAGGGCGAAGAGAAGAAGACTGCTATATCTTTGGAGTGATCGGAAATTTGAAACCTTAGAAAACGGATGCCCTTCTATGCTGCATTTATCCTCTACGGCACTTCATAGTACCCTCAAAAGTGGAAGAACAAGTAATCCGTTACATAGGTATTATCTATGCTATTATTTTTATATTGTAATACCTCTTCTGAGCTCTTCTTCAGATAGCGTGCCATATTTTTCCTGATACCTCTCTGCTTCTTCTCTCACTTTTGGATTATCGTCGATTTTATCACAAATCTTCAAAATTGCCTTTAATACCTCATCTTTATTCTCCTCACTGCTCATCCTTTTCACTCCCACCCGCTTTTAAAGTGCCCTTAAATAAACCTTTTCCATTTTAGTATAATTTATATTTCAATGTTTGATATAGTTTAATGGAAGAAGGGGGATACGCTTAGAGTAGGGTGTATGATGATTAAAAAAGTTAAAAGACCAGAAGAGTGGAAGAATATAATTGGCAAGCTATCTCCCAAAAATTTGGGACCAGTTTTTACTAGGGCACGATATTCATTTTCAGATGATTCGTAATAAATTTTAATAAAAATCCAACCCATTTAATTGTACATGCATAAACGGAAAGTAATTGTTGAAGTTGATATCAATGACGATAAAGTCAGCGGCATCGAAGATATCGAACGGGATATTCTTCATCAGTGTTACTGGATTCTTCGGTTAAATTTTTTGTGCCCCAAATCGTGACTGGTCCCAAACTGCTTCGAGATGATAAACCATCTCTTGATGCCGTAATAGCATCCTTTCTGAGATATGCTAACGCGTATGACAATTATGGAGGAGTTGCGCGGAGTGGAGCTGATTGGTTTTTGGATAACAGAGATTGGATTTTGGATATTATTGCAGAGCATATTACAAGGAATGTACCACGCGCACGAATTGTACTTAAACCTTTGGCTAAGGGGGTTTTGACTATTCCTGCTAATAAGATGGTAAATTATATTGCCGAGAAGTTGAGGAATGATGTTGCTCAAAAATATGAAGATGTTGGAAAAACTGTTAGGGCTATGGTAGAGAAGTTGAAGTCAACGAAGCTATCCACTAAAGATGTAAAAAAGTGGCTATTCGAGATTGCTGAAGTGTATGAAAATAACGGAAAAACGATTAGGGATATAGCAGCTAAGTTGTGGCTATCTAATGAAATGGTGTTTGAACTTGCCGAAAAGTATGAAGCGTCAGGAGGATATGCACGGACCATTGCAGAGAATTTTGATTTATATGTGGCGGATAAGCCACCATTCAGAATCGATAAGGATTTTAAAGATTTGAGTAGATTTTTGCTTACTCTTGCAGAACGGGAGGATGTTGCACGTGCAGCTACAAACCATTTTGATAAGCTTCCTATCGAAATAAAAATAAAATTAATAGAGTTAATTTCAAGGACGATTTCATGTGATACATTAGAAAGTTCAAATGAGTATAAAAACTTCACATTTGAGATTTTAGACAAATTAAGCAAAGATGATAGTGAGGAAGTAATATCCAGAGCGGAAGAGTTAATGAGGTCTTAATCCAGTATTTAAGGCTATTACGAATGTTGAAGACTGCTTCTCTTTAACAAGCTGTGTTGGTAATATTCGAAACATTTTTGGACACATGGATGATTTCTCGGGAAGTGGATTTCAACTGGACTCCACCATTAATTGAACTTTTTGCCACTAGCCCTTTAGCCACGTGTGCATGCTATGGGGCAAAAAGAGCTTTAGGTTGTAGTATTAACCACTTATTCAATATAAGATTGCCCAATAGAGTTACTATATTGCCAGAACGCGGGATGCATATTTGCGCATTCCAGGTCTTTTATGATCCTTTTCCCGAAAACGGCTTTATTGTAGAAGACAATGGCATTCATAACCCGCACAAAAATATATATGGTAGATAGATAAAATAAGTATTATGGAAAGCATAGAATTTCACAATCGTGAAAAGGAAATAAAAGAGATAAGGAATATATTATAAACAAAACCGACCTTGATCACTTTCATCTACGGACCGATAAACAGCGGAAAGACCGAGTTAATCAACCAGATAGTTCCACAGTTACCGGATGATTATGTAGTTTTTTACATCAATCTACGGGGGCGGTTCATCAAAAGTTATGATGAGCTCATTGACGTGCTATTTGAGATAGATGAAGAGCAAAAGATAGAGAATGCGAAGGAATATGCAAAAGCGATTTTAAAGGATTTAAATATTCTTGGCGGCATACCAATACCAATAAATCTATTTGAGAAGATATTTGAGCGAAAAGATAGGAGTAAAGATGTATTCAAGTATATTGAGACTTTTATGGTGGAAATAGCAAAGAAGTATAGACCGGTGTTGATATTAGATGAGTTGCAGGTGATAGGGGATGTAAAAATTGATGATTTGTTGATCTACAAGTTATTTGATTTCTTTATCCGATTGACGAAGGAACTGCATCTGTGCCATGTGTTTGCGGTTTCGTCTGATTCTTTGTTCATCGAACGAGTTTACAGTGAGGCAATGCTACAGGAGCGATGTCGGTATCTGCTCGTGGATGATTTCAACTATGAAACAACGCTGGAGTTTTTGAACAGCTATAACTTTAGTGAAAATGAGAAAGAGGCGGCATGGGAATACTGTGGTGGAAAGCCCGTGTGTCTGGTCGAATTGACGAATGCGAAAATGAGTGGAAAGGAGATAGAGATAGCGGCTAAAAAGTTGCTAAAGATTAGAACAGGTCAAATACTGTCATTATTCGATGAAATAGCACTTGGAAAGGTTGAATATTCAGAAAAGGCTATAATAGGGGGAGTTTAAGATTTTTGAGAATGAAGAGCTATTTTTTAGATACCAGCGCTTTGTTCAAACGGTATCATCAGGAAGTAGGAACAGATATTATCGATAAGATATAATTTGAAGAGGATACCACGAATATTTAACTTCTTCATGCACTATTATTTATCGCATATAAAGAATAATATATTTTTAGTAAAGCTGTTAAAGCTTTTAAAACTTTTAAAACTTTTTGAAAGAAAGGTTTCATTACAAAGATGCACTGGTCTAAAGTAATTGCAAAGGAGATAGTAGATAGTAGGCGCGAGACAAAGCATGTTGTCGCCACGGGTATTACACCCTCCGGCGCTATACATGTGGGTAACCTGCGCGAGATAATCATTGGGGATGCGGTACATACTGCTCTCAGGGACATGGACGTGGATGCAAAACTAATCTATGTCGCTGATACTTTTGACCCTTTGCGGCGACGATATCCGTTCCTTCCCGAGGAATACGAAACGCAAGTGGGGAAAATTTTGTCTGAAATCCCGGACCCGGAAGGATGCCATTTATCCTATGCCGATCATTTTCTACAGCCGTTCCTTGATTCTCTCGATCTCTTAGAGATAGAAGTAGAGATTTATAGGGCGGACGAGATGTATAAGTCAGGGCTGTACGTAGACGTAATAAAGGAAGCGTTTTTGAGACGGGATGAAATATCACGGATATTGGAGGACGTGTCGGGACGGCAAATGTCCGAGGACTGGACGCCGTTTAATCCGATCTGTGACGCTTGTGGCCGAATCACATCCGCAGTTGTAACAGGTTATGATCTAGAGAAGGAGGAAGCGTATTACGAATGCGAATGCGGGAACAAAGGCGTTGCTTCGTTTACCGGCGGCGGTAAATTGACATGGCGTGTGGATTGGGCGGCAAGATGGAAGATACTCGGGGTTACTATCGAGCCTTTTGGCAAGGATCACGCCACACCCGGTGGCTCTTTTGACTCAGGAAAGCGAATAGCCACCGATGTCTATAATTATGATGCTCCTTATCCTATCCCCTTTGAACATATCCACTTGAAGACACAGTCAGGAGAAGGTAAGAAGGCAAAGGTTACTTCTATGTCATCTTCTAAAGGGACGAACATCCCGGTGCATGAGATAGTAGAAGCAGTGCCACCGGCGATTTTAAAGCATGTTATCGCGCGTGTGAGGCCGGATAAGCATATTGAATTTAACCCGGCTCTACCGCTACTGTACTTGATAGACGAGTATGAGCGAGAGATAGGCAGGATAGGAAGAGGCGTTGCAGGAGAAATACCTTTCCGGCATCTATTGACACTAGTTCAAATAGCACGGGGTGAATTCTCTACTCTTATTGAAGTCATCAAAAGGAGCGGCTATGCCGTTCACGGAGATGATGAGGAACTAGAGGAGATACGGGAAAAAGCGGGATATGCAGAGAACTGGCTGCGGACGTATGCGCCACAGAGTCTGAAGTTCGAATTGCAATTGGAGACCCCGAAAGAGGAACTAAAGAGATTGTCCGAGCTGCAAAAAAAAGCGTTGGGTATCTTAGCACATGAGATACAGGACGGCATGACCGCCGAAGACTGGCATAATAAGATATATGATGTTGCTTCCGCAACAGATATGGAGACGAAAGAGCTATTTCAGGCGATATATATGGCGCTCTTGAAAAAGCCTTCGGGGCCTCGTGCAGGTTGGCTACTTGTATCTTTAGACTCTGAGTTCCTGAGGAGTAGATTCAAATCCGCGGCTGAGATTACGAGTTATAACCGGTAAAAATTGCGGCTCTCTGGTATCTCGCGTGGTACTTAAATATAAATAAAACAAGCAGTTATAA
>CAZOEM010000171.1:0-6195 GCA_964578735.1 uncultured Halobacteria archaeon
TTTGGACGACATTCAGGATAGACAATGGAACAAAGGGGAAAAAATCATATGTCCTATGGCATTGGGGGGTCTCTCTCTTCTCAACGGATTAGGGACCTTTTCAACCTCAGAACCCCCCATTTGGATAGTTATTGTTATCTTATCTGTTTCTGCCTTAATAATATCAATCGGCACTTTCCTGTGTGACAAGCATCAAGCATCAAGAGTCGAAGAGGGAAAAAGCGGCGGAAGCAAAAAAAATATCGCCTTTAAGCTTGGTCATGATCTCACGTCTCTCTGGATGCCTTGGATTTGGGAGCTAAAATGACCTGAAGAAAAGATTAAGCGAGTCAAAGGAGAAAGCCTCATTGATCGTACTCCTTTTTTGAACTAAGGATGTTACGGAGACTCTTGATACTTATGCGCAAGTCTGCAAAATCGTTAATGATGATCCTATGGAATTGAAAAATTTTTTAAATATCGAAAACATATTTTTAGTGGTAGCTGGAAAAGGAAATATAAAGTAGTAATTAGTGAAGGGGAAGATGGTTGGTATGTCGTTGAATGCCCATCCATACCAGGCTGTGTATCACAGGGGAAGACTATCGAAGAGGCGCTGGTAAATATAAAGGATGCTATTCCGGGCTGCTTAGAGCTATTGAATGAAAGGATTGAAGTAAAGGGCGAAGCAAGAATAATGGAAGTAGCTGTCTGATGGCAAAACTACCAAGAATATCGGGCATGGAAGCGGTTAAGGCTTTTAATAAAGCTGGATGGTTCGTGGCAAGGCAAACTGGCCATACCCTAGGTAAAGTTGATTAATTTGTCGAGTTGTTATGATGGTAGGAGGTTTAAACGGGGATGCCTCGGAATTCATTCCGAGGGTGGCATGGGTGGGGCTTTTTTTATTTAAATTATATTTCAGAAAAGAAGGATAAGTGTGAAAGAAATGATAGAACTTTTTGATGCGTGGTTATGGACAGCATTTGTGGTTGTTGGTCTCTTGATGGTGCTTTTAGAGCTATTTATAGGGGTGGAGACGGGTTTCGATCTCGTAATGCTAGGGTCTTCCCTAATATTGGGCGGTCTCCTGACGAGTTTCGCCCATTCGTGGCTTGTAACTGCCCTCTGTGCAAGTGCCTTCTGCGGACTGTATGTGGGCCTGGGAAGGAAATACGTTAAGGCGAAGATGAAAGTGAGCGATACAAAGACGAATGTTGATGCAATCATCGGTAAGACAGGAATCGTCAAGAGCCGCATTGGCAAAGATACGAGCGGTCTTGTAAAGATCGGAAACGAGGAATGGCGGGCAATATCAAAGGAAAGTGTTAATATAGAAGAGGGTGAAGGTATTACTGTGGTTGATGTGACTGGCGTCACGTTGATCGTAAAGAGAAGGGGATAAGAAAGGGGGATAAAAAAAATGGCAATGGAATTTGTAACACTAATAGGGATAATCCTGTTTGTTATTGCAGTGGTTACACTGCTAAAGGCAGTAACTACGGTGAAGCAGTCAGAAAAGGGAGTTGTGGAAAGATTCGGGCAATATAAGGAGACTTTGGACCCCGGCTTGCGGTTCATCGTGCCTTTTGTTGACAGCATAGCAGAACGGATAGATATGCGCGAGACGGTGATTGATGTCGAGCCACAGGCGGTTATTACAAAGGATAATGTAGCAGTAACTGTCGATGCTGTCATCTACTACGTGGTGACAGATGCAAAAGCGGTCAGATATGAAGTTGCAAACTTCCGGTTTGCAATAAGCAAATTGGCACAGACGAACCTGAGAAACCTCGTAGGAGAGATGACGCTCGATCAGACGCTTACCGCAAGGGACCAGATCAATACTTCGCTTCGGGATACGCTGGACGCTGCAACCGATAAATGGGGCGTAAAAGTGATTCGGGTAGAAGTACAGAAGATTGACCCACCTCAGGACATCGCGGATGCAATGAGCAAGCAGATGAAGGCAGAAAGGGAGAAGAGAGCAACTATTTTGAGCGCTGAGGCGTACAAAGAAAAGCAGATACTCGAAGCGGAAGGGGATAAGAAAAATGCGATTCTAACTGCAGAAGGGGATCGGGAGTCGGCAATACTTCGAGCCGAGGGTGAAGCGAAGGCAATTGAAAACGTCTCACGAGCGGCAGAGGAGTTCTTCGTAGGGAATGCCCAGATTTTGAAACAACTTGAGGTGACGCAGGTATCTCTACGAGATAACACGAAAATAGTCGTATCTGACCAGTCAAAGCTGATTAACATTCTCGATATGCTGAAGGAGGATGATAAAAGGAGGATTGTCCCGGTAGAGAAGTGAATTTTGAAATCCGATAAATAGGGGAGAAATTCTTTATTCGTGAATTATGCGGAGGGGGAGATTCGAACTCCCGAACCCCTGCAGGATGAGGCCCTGAACCTCACGCCTTTGTCCACTCGGCAACCTCCGCAATACATTTCTTAGAGAATAAGTTTTATTTAATTGTATCGCATATTATATATAGGTATAATGGAAGAAAGCTACAGTGCTAAAGACATACAGGTGCTAAAAGACCTCACAGCGGTGCGGAAGCGACCAGCTATGTATATCGGTGACACCGGTACCAGAGGTCTTCATCATTTAGTAAACGAAGTGATAGATAACAGCGTGGACGAAGCGTTAATAGGTTTTTGCACTTCTATTGAGGTGATAGTCCATCCTGATAACTCAGTGACGGTAACAGACAATGGACGTGGTATTCCGGTGGACCTGCACAGTGAATATAACCTTTCTGCGCTGGAAGTAGTGATGACAAAGTTGCATGCCGGCGGCAAATTTGATAATAAAGTATATAAAGTGGCTGGCGGACTGCATGGCGTGGGGATTTCGGTTGTTAATGCTCTCTCCGAATGGCAGGAAGTGGAAGTGCTGCGAGACGGGAAGAGATATTACCAAAGATACGAACACGGGAAGCCGGTATGCGAAGTAAAAGAATTGAGCTACACGGACGAGAATAACGGCGAGTGCGGGACACGAGTAAGATTTAAACCAGATAGCGCTATTTTTGGTGTTTATGAATTTGATGCTAACATCATAGCAACTCGACTGCGAGAGCTGGCTTTTTTGAATCGCGGGCTTTCGCTATCATTGAAGGATGAACGGAGCGGTGAAGAGCGAGCATTTAAATATGAGGGCGGCATTGCATCGTTTTTAGAATATATAAACCGGAATAAGAAAGTGCTGCACAGTCCCATAATCTTTGAAGGCGAGAAGGATGATGTTAAAGTTGCAATTGGGTTGCAGTATAACGACAGCTATGCGGAGAACCTCTTCTCGTTTGTGAATAATGTGAAGACTGTGGAGGGCGGCAAGCATCTGAGTGGATTCAAAGCGGCTTTGACAAGGGTGCTTAACGAATACGGCAAGTCGAATAATCTGCTAAAAAAAGTTAATCTGGATGGCGATGATGTGCGAGAAGGACTTGCAGCGGTAATAAGTCTGAAGCTACGAGAACCGCAATTTGAGGGGCAGACGAAGACAAAACTCGGTAATAGCGAAGTAAAAGGGGTTGTAGAATCATTTGTCCGGGAACACTTATGGGATTTCCTGGATGAGAATCCTAATGATGGTAATGCGATAATACAAAAAGCATTAGAGGCGTCAAGGGCACGAGAAGCAGCACGACATGCTCGTGAAATAGTGCGGAAGAAGGACTCTTTTGCTGATTCGCTACCTGGTAAGCTCGCGGATTGCTCTGAGCGGGATCCCGCGAAGAAAGAGATATACATCGTAGAGGGCGATTCCGCCGGCGGATCGGCAAAACAGGCACGGGACAAAAACTTTCAAGCTATTCTTCCTATACGCGGTAAGATACTGAACGTGGAGAAGGCGAGGCTGGACAAGATATTGAAGAGCAATGAGATTCGTACGCTTATTACTGCTCTGGGCGCGGGCATAGGCGATGATTTCAATATGCAAAAAGCGCGCTATAATAAGATAATCATAATGAGCGATGCGGACGTTGACGGAGCGCATATAAGGACTCTGCTGCTTACTTTCTTCTATCGCTACATGGAGGAGTTCGTAAGCGCGAAACACATATACGTGGCGCTACCGCCGTTATATATGGTGAAGAAGGGTAAAGAGATAAAGTATGCGTTCTCGGATGACGAATACGTGACCATTCTGGATGAGTTAAATGTGAAAGAGGGGGATGCGGGCGTGAAGATACAGCATTATAAAGGTTTAGGTGAGATGAATCCGGAGCAGTTATGGGAGACTACCATGAATCCGGCTACAAGAGGCATAAAGCTAGTGACGTTAGAGGATGCTGCCGAAGTAGATTGGCTATTCACCGTGCTGATGGGCGAGGAGGTGGAGCCGAGAAGGAATTTTATACAGGCACATGCAAAGGAAGTGATGAATCTGGATATTTGATTTGTCAAATTCCATAGAATACTTCTTGTTTGTCTTTACTTTTGGTTTTCCGGGCCATAAATAGTTTATAGATTCTTATCCGCCCCCTGGTTTTGATGGATACTCCACGGTAAGCAAGCACGCCAATGCTATTTGATGATCTCATTCAAAACCGAAATCACCTCATCTATCTCCGCCTTACTTATAACCAGTGGAGGCACCAACCTTATCACACTATTAGAAGTGCAATTTATTAATATCCCACGCTCGAGCGCATTAGCCGCTATTTCAGCACATGGTTCCGTTAATTCAATCGCAATCATCAGCCCTTTTCCTCTTAGGTCTTTCACTATCGGATTGGACTCGATCCCAACCGTCTCCATGAAATATTCACCGAGTTCTCTTGACCTCACCACTAACTTTTCCGCTTCCATCACATTTATAGCCGCTAATGCAGTTGCACACGCCAACGGATTACCGCCAAAGGTAGACCCATGCTCACTGGTCTCAAATTCTATGCCCTCTCTCGCGAGCATTGCCCCTATTGGGAAACCCGCACCCATAGCCTTTGCTAATGTTATTATATCTGGCTTTACACCCTCATGGTCTTTACCGAACCATCGCCCCGTGCGACCAAAACCGGTCTGTATTTCATCCAAAATCAATAAAACGCCTTTAGTGTCGCAGATATCCCTTACCGCTTTCAAATAGCCATCTGAAGGTACTATTACGCCCGATTCGCCCTGAATGGGCTCTAATATAACAGCCGCGGTGTCATCATCTATTGCATCTCCAATTGCTGCTGCATCGTTGTATCGCACAAATTCAACGTCTCGCAGTAGTAAAGGCTCAAATACGCCTCTCAACCTCGTCTCGAACGTTGTACTTAAGGAGCCAAGTGTTCTGCCGTGGAAACTGCCCTTAGCAGCTATAAATTTACGCTTACCAGTCGCTTTAATTGCCAGCTTCAATGCCGCTTCTACACTTTCCGCACCCGAATTGCAGAAAAAAACTTTCGCCATCCCGCTTAGCGCGGATAGCTTCTCTGCAAGTCTTACCTGCGGCTCTGTATAATACAAATTTGAGACGTGCATTAGCTTATCCGCTTGCTCTTTTAGCGCTTTTAACACCACTGGATGCCTATATCCAACGGCATTTACCGCAATCCCCGCAACGCAATCTATATACTCCTTTCCTGTGTAATCCTTTACTTTTGCTCCTTTGCCAGATTCTATTACTATTCGCGGTCTCTTGTAGACCGGCATCATGTACTTCTTTTCCTTCTCGAATACCTCTTCCTGTGATGAAAACATATAACAAAATCACCTCTTTTGCGAGAGCTTCTCTTCACTCATTAGATTTATTTATATATTGGTATTAGCTAAAACATAAAGGGTGCTGAAAATGGCATTAATCATAGAAACACTTCTATCAACAGGTCCTCTCATCACACCTCCGGAAAGGGCAGGGAGGGCATGTTTCATCGGTCCCGCCTTTCGGTAAATTGAAACAGTCGGTCCTTGTACTGCCACAAAATAGTCAGTTTCTGTGAGAAGATCATTTCGCATTTGAATCGCGCCTAAAAAGTCCTGCTTTTGGCAGGAGACTAATAAAGTATAACTTCTGCCTATTTAGGACGCAGATTTACACGGATTTAGAGGATATAAATTATGACTCTGCGTTCGCCAAGAATTAATTATTATAACCCTATAGCAATATATCTAACTGATGCACCCGGACATCATCACACCCGGAACATATCTCCTCATAGCAAAATGTCCAAATTGTGGAAGAAAAATGACACTCATCTTGTATGAGAAGGGACC
>CAZOEM010000172.1:0-6156 GCA_964578735.1 uncultured Halobacteria archaeon
ATCTATTGTCAGACATCAGAGATAAAAGAGAACTTAGAAATGAAGATACCTTATCTACAGCGACATCTTATCGAAGTGCGAACCAGGTTGAATTATCGCTATTCACAAATAACGATAGCTACCGGTGGTTTTCTGAAAGAAAAATCACGAACTTATCCGGGATGTCTTAAATTGGCTCACTAATGGCATGAAGGAAGATGTGACATGCCATACTAGGAATTCACAGTGAATATATGACTTGGCGTGTGACGAGAATATGTGGTAGTTCCAGACGGACGATGAGAAGATCCTACCTTTGGACGTGCTATCGCGATGAAAGGATTCATCTTTGTAGACGGCGTTAATGTGCGAAAACTCATTGATGATCTGGGTTATCTCATCCTTCTCAATATATCAAGGAAGTCCATTTAATCTGTCGGATATCCGTTTGTATATTCCCGCTTAAAATTCGATGAAAAAAATGGTTGCGATTGTGAGAATTATATCGGTACAACTTGCAGGGCGAATTAAGTGGAATCACGAAACTAATGAAACTGCTATTTTTTGCAGAAAAAGAAATGGTAGAGGATAAGGTGAAAGGATTTAATTTCTTCTGCGTTAATCTGCGTTAATCTGTGTCAATAATTTGTTTTAGTTGGATAATTTTTATGCGTTCTCGTGGAAATCCGTGTAATCTTGTGGTTATAAAAAGGAGCTAAACAAACACCATTACTTGTATCCATCCCCTATAACCTTTTCATCATAAACGGTCCCACCCGGAAATAGCCAAACCGCTTGTAATATTCCCGCACACCTATCCCGCTCATAACGGCTATTTTACGGTACCCGTTATCATGTGCTATCGCCTCCGCTTCCTTTAACAACCGTGCCCCATAGCCGCGATGCTGCCAGCTATGCTTCTTCCGTTCGCCCAGGCCAGCCAATTCGCCATACACGTGCAAGTCACGAACAAGAGCCGCATGTTTCAATTCCGCCCGGTGTGGCAGGAACGGGAACCGCAATCTCAAAAGCGCAATTAAAATGTCCGCCTCTACATCTTCGTAAGAGAGGAAATATTCCGTGCCGTTACAGGCCTCGTATCTCTCGGCCAAGAATTTTATGTTTCTATCATCTGCGATTCTACCCTGCAAATACGAAAGACCGGCCTCTCTACATCTTATACACCGGCATTTATAGCCCTCTTCGTGCAATCGTTCGTTCACCAATTGCCTCAGATTACTCTTCTTTACGCCCGCTTCTATGAACTGAGCGGGGATGTCGCGTTGTATTCTTTGTATCCGCACCCACTTAGGTATTATCCTTTTCGCATATGCGATTATTTCAATCGCTTCGTCCTCACAAAGTGGCACATAATCGCCTTTCTTCCACTGGTCGTACAACTTCGTACCTTTAACCACCAGGGTGGGATATATCTTCAAATAATCGGGCTTGAAGTTTGAATCGTAAAAGATCCGATTAAACATTTCTTTATCCGCTTCCGGGGAGGAGCCAGGCAGGCCGGGCATCAAGTGAAAGCCCACTTTTAACGCACTGTCTCGCACCCGACTATTCGCCGCTATTGAATCCTCGACAGAATGCCCCCTCTCTATGTACTCTAAGATCTTGTTGTTTACTTGCTGCACGCCTAACTCGACTTTTGTCGCGCCCATCGCCAGCATGCGATCTATCTCCCCCACCTTTGCATAATCCGGCCTCGTCTCGAACGTCATGCCAGTATTTCTAACCTCACGCCCGCGCTCAGAGCCGCACTCGGACATCGCCTCCAGGCATCGTCCCACGAACCAGCGCTGATATTCTAATGGTCTCGCGGTTAGCGTGCCACCCATTAAGATCAACTCAACTTTATCGAAATCATGTCCTATCTCTTCCAGTTGATATAGCCTTGCTTTCACTTGCTCGTACGGGTCGAAACCATGTTGAAAGGCTCTAATAGCTGCCGGCTCCCGTCCTACATAACTCTGTGGCGACTCGAAATCAGAGTATGGACCACCGGGACACATTACACACTTGCCATGCGGGCATGGATAAGGCGAAGTCATCACAGCAACAGGGGCAACGCCCGAAGCCGTTCGCATTCTCTTCCTCATTAATCGCACCTTAAACTCATCAGGGCACAACTTCAGTATATCTGAGTTCCGAGGGATACTAGGCAGCCGGTATTTCTTGCTTATTCGCTTCTTTAGCTCATTTATGCTATCGGATTCACGTATTCCTTCTTCGGATACAATATCGGCTATCTCTTTACATGCACGCTCAAACGCAGTCGTATCCATTGCCATTTTGCATTATTCATGTTTCACGCGTATCCACTCAGATATTCGCTTCCTTCTTCTTCTTCTCCCTCTTCCGCCTGTTCATCCCCCATGTGCCCGCGTTCCTCTAAATCCGCTGTATCAACGCTAATTCCCAACATCTCCCCTAATTTATCCACTAGTTCCTTTGCCGCATAATAATCTGGCTCTTCTGCATCTCTCATGTTCTGTGTCGTGCTTGCGAATAGACATATCCCTTTTATCCCTTTCTCTTCCCCTAATGCAACTACAAGTCCGGAAAAGCCAATAAATCGCTCCACATTCGTTCTCTCTATTTTCTGTTTGGACATCACTTCCAATAACTCCTTGTCTGTTGCACAGCATCTTATCCCTTCTTCTATTACCTGTGCGCCGAGCGAAAAGACCTTTTTTACGTCAAACTGCTTCAATAAATCCGTAACTGTATCTGCGACCAAATATTGGTTAAGAGAGTCATAAGCCTGATAACCTCTTATTATTAGGATGTTTTCAGCTTCAAGCAGATAAAATTCCACTTTTGGTAGTTCTACTAAATTGCCTTTCACCTTTATTGTACCCGCATTGCTAGGAGCACCCACATAAGAAGGCCCATAATAAACGCCCGGGAAACCATATGAATAGAGTTCCGCAAATAGTCGTGGTTGCAATTTCTCTATAAGCACATCCACTACAATTTTGCCAATCGACCTTAATCCGGATGAACCTACAATCACTATCGGCTGCTTCAGCGTTGTCTTACTCTTATCGCAGTACGTCACCCACATTTTTTTCGTTATGCCCATAATAACTTTACATTAAATCCTTTTGTATATGTATTTATGTGGCACGGTCGAATTTTCCTGCGAAATCACTAATCAGGGATAACGTATTTCAATTGTCACCTTATCGCTACGAGCGAGTTCTTTATCTATATTGGCAGATTTAATAAATGCCTGTACTCTAAATTTACCACTAAAAGGGACCGCTTTTTTATTCTTCAGCATGAATGTATGACTGGATTTTCCTCCGGGACCAAGGTCTGCCCTTATTAATTGTTCGGTTGGTAATAGCCAGTATCCTGCGCCTTTATCGGGATATATCACATCAACACCGACAGTATAAGCGTCCCGCTGCGTGATATTGTCACCTTTATTCAAGACCTTGACGTCTAGAGTAACGGATTCGCCGGGATCAAGGGTTATATATCGGCTATCTAATAGAGAAGGTTCCGGATTTAAGACTTTAATATCTACGACTTCTAGTCCTGGCGTTTTTAGATCATGCGATAATGCACCGATAGCAATAATAGCTACCATTATGGCGATTAATGCGAGTCCTACTACGATCTTGACCTTCATTTGTCATACCCTCGTTTTATTCGTTAGTGTAATGGGGCAGCCCAGATTCGAACTGGGGTCCATGGCTCCCAAAGCCACGAGGATAACCTGGCTACCCTACTGCCCCCCCCCCTCTTTCTCTTCTTGTCTATTAGTATAAAATAGGAAGAGCTATTAAAAGCTTTACCAAAGAAATAGTATATTTTATTTGGTGGGGATGAAGGAAATGAGAAGAATAAAATAAATGTAAATTTAACTCACGACTTCTATAACCTTCTTCGCTATAATTATTAGAAACATGAAAAGGATAAAGAATATAGCGGGCTTCAACCCTTTTTTAATCTTAGGATTTATAAAACTACCTGCAACCTCCATAATCATCAAGAGCACTATGAGCAATAGCGTAAGGTAGATTTCAATGCTCTTTACCAGCGAGAAAGAAACAACAGCCCAAACGGATATAATAAGAATTATTGCATCTTCTACATCCATTTATTAATCCTCCCTATTCTCCTCACTGTGATTTCCACAAGTTCATGCTCAATTTCAATTTTAAAACGCTCTACCACCACCAATTCCTGTATGCTTTTAGCAATTGAAAGGAGGATCGAGCTGCAAATGGGACACGCAGCCTGTTCACATGTCTGTGAGCATATCTTAGTCTTCATACCACCTACGAGCACCCTGATTTCTGCCCCTCTTTCTTCTACTACTACGCTCGCTGCGAGACCAAGTGATTTCAGAACCGCCGCGGCACTTTCAACTGCGTGTAATCCAGCATTTGTAAAATCCGTTTCGGAATACGTTTCATACATCTTCATCAGCTCTTTCCCTATGGGCGCTAAGAGCAGGCCCATTTCCTTCTCCCTGCCGACATCAGTGATGAAAAGCGAGTCCTCATCCAGTTTAGCGAGGTCCAGGTCAAAATTATCATGTACGGGTATAAATATCCCGCCTTCCGGCAGATTGTCATAAGCGGGGATATAAACCGCGGGGCTCTTCAGTTTTAACGAATTTATGAGGCTTTTAGATAGCTGAAAGTAAGGCAAAACCATTGCATTAAATGCATCGGTCTTGATGTATTCAGAAGTTGAAAAGGTAACGACAATAATACCTAAAAAAATACCTCCTATTCCGACATTTATCACGCTCTGATCACCATCCATAGCGCCTTTGAATGCAAATACTGCTCCCATTGCTATCAAGACACCTCCGGCGATGTACTTGCCATTCTTCATAGTTATATTCTAGGTATCACTATCTTATGAACTTATAAATAGGACTTTTTACACTTGGTCGGCACTATTAAGCCAGGTAATACACCTGCAGAGGCGGTCAGGAAGTTGGTGAACGCCGTAAGGATGGCGGACGTAGTAACTGGATCGGGTATACATCCCTCGATAAAAGATAAGGGATTTCTGCGCGAAGATAAAACTGAAAATGGAGAAGAAGAGAGAAAGAATCGCACGTGAGACGGTGATAATAGCGATGGCTGCGCGTGAGAAGACCAAAGAGACGCACAGAGCGATCTTAAACGGTTTTGAAAAGGAGCTTGTGGAATTAGAGGAAATCCATGAAGAAAAGCAGAAGGAAACGTTGTTCTTCCCAATAACAGAGATTGAGTATTCGTATAAAGATAAAACATATGAAGCAGTCCAAACTGCAATTCAACTTGGTTTAGAGCTTTGCGATACGATGGAGGTTGAGTTTGCTGATGGCACGATAAAGAAGGAGATGGTCTTTTCTGGTCTAACTAAATTTGGTGAGGAAGTAAAGAAGGCGATGATCACGCTAACAGAATCCAGAGATGCACTCATAGGAACAAAGATATTTTCCTACTTGGAGATAGATTTCAACGAGAAAGTGGTTGGAAACTCAGCGACATGAAGGTGAAAAGTGTCTTGAAATTAAGATACGGGGGTCAAATTACTATGTCTATCATACAACCAATCGTTATGACAAAAGGATAAAAAAGGGACGTAAGGTATCCAAATATCTCGGAAAACTTGACAAAGAGAAGGGGTTTATTCCAAGGCGGCAAAAGAAACAGACTGCTGTCAGCCCGCGAAATATCACAGAATACGGTAATTCGACGCTGCTACACGAAATGATGAGAGACCTTAAACCCCTATTGAGAGAGGGTTTCTTCGACCACTGGGAGGAGGTCTCCACTCTCGCTATGGTGGGTGTTACTGGAAATATCCCACTAAAAAGGGTAAAGGACGCATGGGAGAAACTCTACAATGCAGACGAGATCAATCCAAGTCTAAATCCAAAGAACCTATCCAGCGTGTTGCGTGATGTGGGCATAAATCGAACTGGTCAGAATGTCGTATTCAAGGAACTTACATATATGGGCGATACGCTTGTTTATGACTTGAGTTCCATGTTCTCCCGTTCTATGAGTATTAAACAGGCTGAGAAGGGCTACAACAAGGATAAGATACAAGTACCTCAGATAAACCTCGCTCTCCTGTGTAGCGCTGACACAGGATTGCCAACAATGATTCGCTCTCTTCCTGGCAGTGTGAAGGACATAAAAACGCTCT
>CAZOEM010000173.1:0-6150 GCA_964578735.1 uncultured Halobacteria archaeon
TCCCGTGTCTCTTTCATAAGTTTTGCGATTTTCCCTATCTCCGCCTGCTCACCGGTTCCCACTACAATACCCTGACCAGAGCCACGAGTAATGAAAGTGCCACTGAAAGCCATGCAATGCTGGTCTGCGGGCGATAAACCAGGCATCGAGATCGGTTCAACATTCTTCTCCACTGGCACTGATTCACCGGTAAGTGTAGCTTCATCTGCAGTCATGTTCTTTGCATAGAACAGTCGCAGGTCCGCCGGCACCCTGTCACCCTCCTCCAATGGGACTACGTCACCGGGAACCAATTCATGTGCTGATATAACCCTCTTCCCTCCGTCTCTAAGCACTGTACATTCCGGCGCCATCATCTTTTTCAGCGCCTCAGCCGAAGCTTCTGCTTTTCCTTCCTGGATGAATCCTATTATCGTATTAGCAAATACCACGGCCAGAATAACCGCAGTATCCATCCACATATGCAGAACAGAAGTAACGAGTGCAGAAAGGAGCAAGACGTAGATTAAAGAACTGTGGAACTGCATCAAGAATCATTTGATTACACTTCGTTTCTTGAACTTCAGCTCGTTATAACCATATTTTCCCAGCATCGCCCTTGACTCGTCTGTGCTAAGTCCCGCAGTGCGGGACTCTAAGGCGTCAAAAGCATCTTCTGCTGATTTCTGATACCACTTTTTATCGTTCTGCAATGCTTGCCCCCCAACTACAAAATATATTTCCGTAAACTTAAAGGCAGGGCAAAACCAAAGTTGAGGAGGGTGAGCTGGATAATCTACTAAATCCCCAAAATCAATATTCAACATGGAACCCAAAGAAGCGAACATGCTAAAGCCTACATGAGTGCTTACCGCCCAATCTAATTTTCTCAAAAATGTTGCGTTAATCATGCAATGACTGCCATATGACCTCTCATTTCTCAAGAGATAACAAACATAGGTTCTTAAGGGTGGAATATAAAATAATAGCGGGATTTTTTTTGTGGAACGGGATAAAAAATGAGTGGTGAGATAAAAGAGTTTGGAACTTGGGCTAAACAGACATTCCATTATGCGCTCATAGGTGCGTTAGTAGGTCTAGTCATCATCGGTTTCTTTTTAGCCTTGAATTACTGCACATTATTCTTTTTAGAGTCCCTTGGCGGGTACCAGCCACCATCGCCAAGAAACGAGCCACATTTATTCGCTTTCACCCCGATCATAGGCGAAACATTTGCAAATCCAGCGTTAATAATCCTCTTAGCCCTTATTCCAGCACTAGGGGGTTTGTTATGCGGCATAATAAAATACAAACTACTTCCGGTCACGAAGCCCGAACTCCACGAGACCGATGTATTTATAGATGGATTTCACAATGAAAGAGGGCAAATAAAAGCAAAGGATGGATTGGTGCGAGGAATATGTTCGGTGATGACAATCAGCTCGGGAGGCAGTGCCGGACGAGAAGGACCAAGTGCAATGCTGGGTGCGACGATAGGTTCGCTTTTCGGTAGATTATTGAAATTAGACACGCGGGAGCGGAGAAAGGTACTATCCGCGGCAGCAGGTGCGGGAATTGCAGCTATGTTCCGATCCCCTCTTGGCGGTGCTTTCTTCGGTATTGAAACTTTATACCGGCGCGATATAGAAATAGAGGCACTGGTTCCCGCGATAATATGCTCGATCTCCGCTTATATCGTTTCCTGTTCCTTCTTTGGGTTTGGGCATTTATATGAGATAGGTGCTTATGATATTAGAGTCCTGCTAAAACCTTTTTCGTTACTTCTATTCTTGTGTCTCGGATTAATATGTGTTCCCTTTGTCATTGCATTTGTCAAACTATTGGAACTGTCAAGGTCTTTTTTCTTCGACAAGTTGAAGATTTCTGACTATCTCAAACCGGCAATAGGAGGACTTCTGCTTGGATTCCTTTTCCTCTTTGGGTATTTTGTTATTAATCCGCAGCATGATGTAACAAAGGGCATTCAAATCGCAAGTGGGATATTTGGCGGTGGCTATGGCTTTATACAACTGGCATTATATGGCAAGCTTGCGTTGAGCGTATTGGTGTTTGTCTCGGTTGCGAAGATAATAGGGACCTCATTAACTCTAGGTTCTGGCGGTAGTGGAGGGTCATTTATACCCTCATTAGCCATGGGTGCGGCAGTAGGAGGGATAGTAGGGCAGATGTTCAACTATTTCTTTCCGGGAACGGTATGTGACCCGTGGGTATTTTCGCTTATCGGCGCTGCGGCTTTCTTCGGTGCTGCTGCTAATGCTCCTCTTACCGCACTTTTCATTGTGTGTGAGCTCTCAGGTTCTTATACGCTCTTCGTTCCCGCTTTACTTGCCATAATGCCTGCATATTCTCTGGTAGGCCGAAGGACAATTTATCCTGAGCAGTATGAATTTAGAAAGGAATCGCCAGCACATAGACGTGAATTAATGGTTGATTTACTCGAAGGGATAAGGGTAAAAGATGCGTATATTGATGATGTGCAGACCATTTCGGCAGAAACGACAGTGAAAGAAGCACTTTATTTCGTTGATAGAACCGGGCATATATCCTATCCGGTCGTGGATAAAATGGGTAGGATGGAGGGAATAACGTCCTTAATGGACCTGGAAAAGAAAAGAGAAGAAGGCGCTATTTATAGAAAGGTGAGGCTAATGTGCACGAAGGAAGTGATCGTAGCATATCCGGACGAGCTTCTGGAAGATGCACTACATAAAATGGACATGTACCATTTGGGTAGATTGCCAGTAGTAAAGGGGCGAAGTGAAGAAGAGAATAAAGAGCTAGTGGGAATAATAAGCAGGGCTGACATAATAAGAGAGCACTGCCGCAGGTGGTCGCTTATTAAAGGTGGTTCGTCATAGTGACTGCAACATTTATATTGCAGCCGATACATCTCCTTATTGTATACAATTTTATGAAAGGTGTAAAATATAGGTAAAAAGAAAGATGACAATAAAGGAAGAATTACCACCGGGAGAAGTGCCACCAGAGGAGGTCCAGGAAGCAAATGCTATTGTTTCCTTTACTTTCTCTGACATGTTCAAATCAATCTTAGGCCCTCGTGGCTCGAAGAAGCTGATCACCAGTGGAGCGACAAAAATAGATGCCGCAGACCTTGTAACCAGTAATGCATACAGCATAGTAAAAGAATTAGAATATAAGCATCCTGCTGCTGATATATTGATTAACGCTGGGTTAACACAGGGTGAGCGAGTTGGCGATGGCATATCTACGGTTATGGCGCTGATAGGTGAGTTTGTCTGGCGTGGCTATGAACTGAAAAAGTTGGGCCTGCATCAAAATGTGATTGTAAGTGGCTATGCCATGGCCTTGGAACGTGCAAAAGAGGTCCTTAATGAGCTCGCTTCTACGGTGGACATAACGGAAAGCGATGTTTATTTGAAGCAAGTGGCGAAGACCGCCTTGAAGGGAAGCGCTTACGGTGGCGAGGCGAATTTGGCTGATGCAATAGTGAAAAGCATAAGACGGTTAAGCGAAGGTGGCGAAATAGATGTGGACGATGTCGCAATAGAGACAAAGAAAGGCGGAAGAGAGGTAGATACGCAATTTTACGAAGGCGTTGTTATAGACCGGGATATTCTGGATGCGCTTCCAATAGAGAAGGAGAATGCAAAGATAGCTTTGCTTGATTTCCCTATAGAACATAAAGAGCCAAAAGTAAAGGGTAGGAAGGAGCTAAAAACCGGTACTACGGCAAGGGAGCGAAGCAAAGCGGGTGACACAGTCGGTGCGCTTGATTTCCATGTTAAATTATCAAAGCCTGCTCAGTTCAATGAGTTCCGGGAGGCAAGAACAAAGCTTTTCGATGATCTTATAGACTCTGTAATAGCGGCAGGTGCAGATGTGTATTGCTGCCGATGGGGTGTGGATGACGATGCACTGGATAAGTTCCGCCGAGCGGGCGTAATGCTAATAAAGAGGGTGAAGTTAACGGACTTGAAGCGGTTGGAGAAATCCACAGGGGGGAAGATAGTGCAAGACGTGAGTGATTTGGATGCGAGCAAATTTGGCTTTGCCGGCAAGGTGGTACAGCGACCGGTAGGAGGCGATAAATACGTCTTTTTCGAGCAATGCCCGCATACAAAGTCTTCCACGATAATTATACGAGGAGCACTCCTCAGGATTCTGGAAGGTATGGTAGGCGATATAAAAAGCGCTTTGTACGCGGTTGCGCTCTTATTTGATGATAATAGGATAGTGCCAGGCGGAGGTGCGGTGGAGATCGAATGCGCTGCACAGTTAAGGAAATTCGCAAGAGGTATAGCAAGCAAGGAGCAAATGGTAGTAGATGCTTTTTCGGACGCTTTGGAGTCTATACCGCGGGCAATAGCGAAGAATAGTGGAATGGACCAGATAGATACACTTGCAGAGCTAAGAGCAGAGCACTATGCAGGGAATATCAATTTAGGGATTTCCGGGGTGGACAAGAAACTGAAGGACGTGATGGCTGAGGGGATAATAGACCCAATGCAGGTGAAATTGCAGGCTCTTATTACCGCTACCGGTGCTGCGATCGGAATGACAAAAATAGATGATTTGCATATAGCAAAGAACGCAGTGACGGAAGAGGCGAATAATCCGGAAGCTCAGATCGCCGGCAGAACGCGAGATATAATAGAAACAGAGCAGCAGTCTTCGGGATTCCAAATGTCCGGCGGGCGATTGAAGTACGGTAGAACGGGCGAGAAGCATCCGAAGTCAGTATATAGGAAGGATTGAAGCTTGAGCGCACTAACAAATTGAAGATTAGTCCCGAGAGGATTCGAACCCCTGTCACAGGCTCCAAAGGCCGGTATGCTTGACCGCTACACCACGGGACTTTCCTCTTTACTCCATTTATCTTTTGACTTCCACCATTAAAAAGCTATCTGCAATAGCCTGTATTTTTTTTATTCCTCTTCAACAGCCCATTCCTGCATATACTTTGATCCCATCGCCCTCAGTTTATTCTTATTTATATCCGCGCCTATCGAGTAGTTAGCAACAAAGTGATCGAACTCAGCATGCAACGATTGAAAAGCAGGACGTTCGGCAGCGAGTAACTCATTTTCTGTCTGGAACTCATATTTCAACTCAAAATGCACTGCGGACCTCGTCAGCCGCTTCAGCTCATCAAAATCCAGCGAGTGATATACATGCAAAGGTATATCCTGCACCTTTAGCCGCACAACTTTGTCCTGGGGATCGCATTCCCGGATACGATGCAGGATAGCGTTTTTTATCTCGTGCTCATCGAGATGACTGCACATAATCGGCTCCAAATCCAGCATCGTTCGGGTTCTTAGCATGTGAAATATGACCCCTTTTTCCACCTCTTCGCCCAACCGGACTTCCAGGAAGCCTTTATCGCTATCAGCCTCGCTGAAGCTGAATCGTTCCGTTGAGCCTGCGTAATATGCATCTGCCCTTACTCGCGTGCACTTGTGATAATGCCCCAGTGCGAGATAATCGAAATCAGTTAAGTCGTCAATAGTTATAGTCTGCTCGTTGAATTCGCCCATCATAAATGCCGGTAGCCCGGTACCGAGAACGCTTGCATGTAGTAGTGCGATATTAAACCCGTCACAGACCCTCAATTTCTTCTTCTCTCGCTCAATATCGTCACAATGAGGAACTGCATGTATCTTCAGGTCACCAATTTCAACGAGTTCGTATCGGTTTTCATAGATCACGTGCACACTAGAAATATGCTCAAACAAGCTGAATACGCTGCCCGTCTCCTTCAAACGAGGCGTTTCGTGATTGCCTGAGATGACTATAAAAGGGATACGGGCATCGCTCAATCTTAGTATCTGGCTAAGAACGAACGAGATAGCCCTATTTGTGGGTCTTACGGAATCGAACAGATCACCGGCGTGCAATACCGCATCCGGCCTATCCTTCAGCGTATAATCTACAAATTGCTTGAATGCATCGTAGGTGTCTACTTCTCGCTGGTTCAGCCCGGTCGCTTCGTCCATCTTCCGGTATGCTGAATAGCCTATGTGCGTGTCCGCGATGTGGAATATTCTTTTCATCGTATGTAAAGTATAACTTCTGCCTACTTAATTTAGGACGCAGATTTACACGGATTTAAGGGATATAAATTATGACTCTGCGTTCGCCAAGAATTAATTATTATAACCCTATAGC
>CAZOEM010000174.1:0-6118 GCA_964578735.1 uncultured Halobacteria archaeon
CTAAAGCGGAATTTACGAGTGCAAGCTTTGCATTCTCCACACGCTTTGGCATTCCCGGATGCACTGTCTCCTTGTCTATCAGCATACCCTTTATTAACATCGTATCTTCCGTACTGCCGCCTGTTTTCTTCTCCAGCTTTATGTTGTCCATGTCTATCTTCTTCACACCTTTCTCCGCGATCATTCTCACCGAATCTACGGCAAGATTGGTTAGCAATTCTTTTGCAATTTCTGCTCCTTTTCCCGTAATAGAAGTTATTGCTATCTTCTTTAGCGTATCTGTATCTGCAGGCGAGATGTCCTCTGCTCTGCTATTTAATATCTCATACGCTTTCTCTGCTGCTAATCGGTACCCGGATGCAATCAATGTTGGATGCACGTTTTGATCCAAAAGGTCCTCCGCTTTCTTCAGCAACTCACCTGCAATTACCACTGCGCTTGTTGTGCCATCCCCAACCTCATCATCTTGCGTCTTTGCTATCTCTGCCATCATCTTCGCCGCCGGATGCTCTATGTCCATTTCCTTCAGTATCGTTGCCCCGTCGTTTGTTATGACAACGTCACCCATAGAATCAACCAGCATTTTATCCATCCCTTTCGGGCCAAGTGTAGACTTTACTGCTGCAGCAATGCTCTTTGCTGCAAGAATGTTCCTGCTCTGTGCGTCTTTTCCTCTTGTTCGCTCACTACCTTCTTTCAGAGAATTTTGATTTACTTCTTTTTAAAGAATCCCATAAGAACTATTACCAATATTTTCGATTTTGACCTAATCCTTAGGTTTTTTTCTTTCCTTAACTGCTCAATTTCCCATTTTTATCGATTTTTATCGATAGCTACCGCTATCCTATACGGCACCCTGCTTTTTGAGCGTACATAATTGATATAGGTTAAATCCAAAAGCAGTAAATATCATTTTGACGCTCACCCTTCGTACCGTGGTAACCATTACGTGTGATGCATTGAAAACCCTACTGATAACCGCATATTGCCTCTCTCCTGGAGATATCTTTTTGCTAATTCTGATATTCCGCAACTTATCCATGATGCTCAAGGGATGATCCCGAGCACTTCGTTTCATCGTCGCGGAGTACCCTTTGGGATTAGTTCCGTAATATCCTTTGTCACGGTACACGACCTCGCCTTCCCGGGATAAGTCAACCTGGCTATCGTGAACCGATGCAGTGGTCGTCTTGAGATCTCTTATGAGCCCATAGTCCATGTCTGGTTTACTGTGGAGCTTGTAGCCAAAAAAGGATTTATTGCCTTTCTTAGCCCATGTGCCATCCTTGCTTCTCCTCGTCTTTGCTTCGTCCCCTCGCGGCGTATCCGCCTTAGCATGTCCCGGATCAGAAGTAATAAAAGTTGCATCTTGGACTACGCCACACTTTACTTTTAGACCCATAGAATCGAGTTGTCTCTGGAGTTCCTCCCATATTGCTTTGTCTTTACCTGTTTTCGCTAATCGCTCCCTGAAATACCAGACCGTGGTAAAATCTGGGATAACTGCTGGAAATACAAGAAACTTCCTGAACGATATCCTATCAGTAACCTGCTTTTCGAGTTCTGGATCTGATAGGTCATGCCACTGCTGAAGCACTAACAGCTTGACCATTAACACCTCATCGATGTTTGGTCTGCCGCCTCGCTCGCTCCTGTTCTCATACATTTCTCCCACTATTAGACGAAAAGCTTCCCAGTCAATTACTGATTCGATCTCCATTAGCCTGTCTCCGAGCTGTTTAACTCGCTCATACTCCTCATTAAGTGCAAAATCGATTAATGACTTCATGTATATAATTATATCAATAACAACATATAAACTTTACGCTTTTAGCGCTTTGGAGCTCAATTTATGCATCTTTCTTCTCATGATTCATTTCATCAGCTTCCGCCGGCTATAGGATCTTTTAACTATCTTCTTCAAGGGGGTTTTTCAAAATTCTCTTTCAGTACTAATACGGGAGTTCCACCCAATTGTTGCGCCATTTTTCATATCACATTTACCCTATATATCTACAGTTCTATATAAAGCTTTCCTAGCATAAAATTTGATAATGTTGTGCTACAAAAAAAAGAAGAATAGCTTGCAATGACTATTCTTCAAGGTTTGAGGTTTTTGTTTGTTTTCATATCTCATAACTCAAAATCATCTCATCCATCGTATTACCTTCGTGGATGATAAACCCATTTGGATCTATGATCAAGCTACCACCTAAACTGATTTTCTCATCACTTGAGCCAACGGCATTGGCTTTAAGTACCCATAAATTGTTTTCAACCGCTCGTGCAATCGGCAAAGCCCTATTTTTATTTACTTTTCGTATCGCTTCGATTGGGTCATAAAAATGTGCAGATAAGATGAAGACAGCATCTGCCCCCAAAGTTTTATATTCATGAACAAGCATCGGATGGTTCTGATCTCGACAGATCAAAACGCCAAACTTAGCATCACCCACCCTGAAAATTAATGGCACTTCTCCTTTTTTAAAATATGCTTCATCAGAAGAAGTGAGATTCATCTTGTGATAAATATCCCTATTTCCACTCGTTAACAGGACTATTGCACAATTAAAACGTTTATTGCGTTCAAAATAGGGTGCACCCACAATAACGTTCACAGAATTGTATGTCACCCGCTTTTGAATAATATTCAAACAGGTCATTACTTCGTTTTGATTAACGTTACTAAAATCACGTACATAGCCTGTGATATTGCATTCGGGAAAGCATAAAATGTCTATATCCTCTTTAGACGCCAATGAGATATATTTAGAAATAGTTGCTAAATTGGCAGCTATATCATTGTAAAGCTTGACTTGTGCAACACCGGCTTTCATGATTTTAATCTCCTTCATATAACCAATTATTTTCAGTTTTAAAGTAATTATAGATACTCATACAGGAATCTCTACAAAAACCAATAATATGCAGATACATATTATTGATCACTATGAATGAAGCGAAGACAATTGAGAGTAAGCAACTATATAAAGGTAAAGTTGTACAGTTACGGCTTGATACCGTTTTATTACCCGATGGGAGGACGAAAACGCGTGAAATTCTTGCTCATCCCGGTGCGGCAGCCATTGTTTCTTTGACAGACGGAAAGGTACTGTTAGTGGAGCAATACCGGAAGGCTGTTGAACGTAACACCCTGGAGATACCGGCCGGCACGCTTGAAAAAGGCGAATCGCACGAGGAATGTGCCATGCGCGAACTAATTGAAGAGACGGGCTTTCAAGCTTCCAAATTGGATAAACTGACAGAATATTTACCTTCTCCTGGTTATAGTAGCGAGATAATACACATATATAAAGCGAATGAGCTGAGGAAAGTTTCTGACGCGGAACTGCCAGTAACGTTTGTGGAACTGAGTGAAGTATTAGCATTGATAAGAAAGGGTGCTATAAAAGATGGAAAGACAGTCGTTGGTGTGCTTATGGTCGCTATGGGCACTGTCGAACAAACTAAAATCCATTATTGACAGAGATTAACGCTGATTAATACGGAAGAAATCAAATCCGTGTAAATCCGCGTTTTAAATAGGTAAAAGTTATACTTTATATACAATTAAATGATGCCCGTGAGAATATGCGTATTGCAGATAGAAGGAACGAATTGCGAGCTTGAGACTTTTCGCTCTTTTAAGCGGCTAGGTGCAGCGGCAGAGATTGTGCACCTGAAACAATTGATCGGTGCTGTAAAAGAGCGAGAGAAGAGGAAACTAAAGGATTATGATTTGTTAGTGATACCCGGCGGCTTTTCTTCCGGCGATTATATACGCGCCGGGGCAATACTAGCTGCACGGATACGAGGTGCATTAGGGAAAGAGACAGACGATTTTATACGCGATGGTAAACCGATCTTGGGCATATGTAATGGATTTCAGGTATTAGTAGAAATGGGGTTACTGCCGGGATTAGCAGAGGAAGAAATAGGACTGCAGCAGGCTGCATTGACAACAAACGATTCCGCTCGCTTTGAATGCCGACCGGTATACATAAGACATGAAAATCGTGGAAACTGTGTTTTCACTAAGGGGATAGAGAAAGGGCGCATCATGAAGATGCCTTGCGCACATGCAGAGGGGAAATTTTTCATCAGCGAGAAAGGGCGAGAGGCGTATCTACAGCTTCTGGAAGAGAACGATCAGATTGTCTTCCGCTATATTGACCCGGAAGGTACTTATGCCTCATATCCCTGGAACCCTAACGGTTCTGTGGATAATATCGCCGGCATATGTGACCCAAGGGGGAATATATTTGGCTTGATGCCGCATCCGGAAAGGGCTTTTTATGCCTTTTTGGATTCCGAATGGCCAAGGAGAGCGAAAGGGGGCGAAGAAGGAATGGGTGCATACGGGGATGGTAAAGCGATATTTGAAGCTGTATTAAATCACATTAGGATGAAGGCTTATATATGACGAATTCATTTGTAATAAGAAAGAGGGGAAAAAAAGAAGGGGCGTGAGTACAACTGGCAAAGAAAAGACTGAAAGATAAGTGGAAATCGAAAGAGTGGTACACAGTGGTAGCACCGAAGATGTTTGGCGATGTGACAGCAGGGGATACAGTGGCTGATGATCCCACCAAGTTAATAGGTAGAAGAGTGGAAATGACGGTGGGTGACCTCACAGGTAAGCTGATAAAGAATTCAAATTTGAAATTGATGTTTGAAATCTCTGAAGTCGAACATAATAACGCCCATACGAGATTCATAGGGCATAAAGTAAATGGTGGCTATCTACGTAGTTTAGCGCGGAAGAGGAGTTCGAAAATCGAGTCTAATGTAGATGTTCTGACAAAGGATGGCGAGACTCTTCGTGTAAAATCATCCTGTTTTACGCTAAAGAAAGCGAGTGAAGCACAGATAAAGCAGATTCGGAAGATAATGGATGCGGAAATAGAAAGTAGAGCCAGTAGCTTAGAACTTAATAAATATATACAGGAGATAATACTTGGTAAACTCTCGGCAGATATATACAAGGTTGCGAAGAAGGTATACCCGGTGAGGAGAGTGGAGATAACTAAAACGGAAAGGGGGCTAGCTCCAGTGCAAACTAAAGGAGTTTAACTAAACTAAAATGAAATTAAAATTTCTCGGCGGCTGCAACGAAGTAGGACGTTCTGCAATATTAGCAGATGGTAGGATACTCTTAGATTATGGCCTGCGGCCCTCAGACCCGCCAGAGGTACCGTTAAATAACGGGCATATCTCGCCTGAGGCTGTTATTGTTTCTCATGCTCATCTCGACCATTCCGGCATGGTCCCGAGTTTGGTGGTACCTAAAGTGTATATGACCGCTGTGACAAGGGATTTGACTATCCTTTTGGGTAGAGACACAATAAAAGTGGGTAAGGACCAGGGATTTGCATTCTTTGACGAAGAGGACATCAGAAAAATGGATGACCATACGCGCACAGTCGCTTATGGTGAGCGAGTAGCATTAAATGGCTCTGATTATGAGCTTGAATTATTTAATGCCGGGCACATACCGGGAAGTTCAGCAACGTATCTGCGAAAAGCGAGTGAGGACATCAGCTTGTTTTACACTGGAGACATAAGAATGGATGAGACACGATTAATGAAAAACGCTGTCCCTTCTGAGTTTCCCGCCTCCGACATTTTACTCCTCGAGAGCACATATTACAATAAGGAGCATAGAGACCGGCAGGAACTGGAGCATGAGTTCATAGACTCTATTAAGGAAACATTAGCTTCCGGAGGTAATGTGATTGTGCCCTGTTTTGCTGTTGGCCGGACACAGGAGATCGTGATGATTCTGCATTCGTATGGTATTATGCCATATGTGGATGGTATGGGACTAGGTGTATACCGTCTGTTTAAGAATCATCCCTCGTTCTTGAAAAACGCGAAAGCATTGAATGATGCTTTTAATAATGCACAATTTGTAAACATGAAGAGGCGTAAGAGCATTTTTTCCAGACCCTCTGTAATTGTCACCACTGCAGGAATGCTTAATGGCGGACCCGTTCTCTATTATCTGAAAAAGATACACAAGGATCCTAAGAGCAAAGTGCTGCTCACTGGCTATCAAATAGAAGGGACGAACGGTAGGCGATTAATAGAGAGCGGTCATGTGGAATCAGAGGGCAAG
>CAZOEM010000175.1:0-1571 GCA_964578735.1 uncultured Halobacteria archaeon
TCTCGTTTCACTCCCTAACGGGTTTAAAAAAATCTTTATCACATCATCCCCTTTCCTAAGAAACAATCACCTTATTTATACATAATAAGCCGTGACTATTAAAAAGTATTCTATGACTGTTGGTAGATTTGATGTGGATATATCAGTTAATAACTTCATAAACAACTATGATAATGTTCATCCTTCTGATTCTAAGCGTATCAACCCAATTTCGCTTTTTCTTGTGTTAATCTTGTGAAATCTCGTGGGTTTTTTATTCTTACAGGGAAATAATAAAGAATGCGAATAGAAAGAGCACGAGGCACAAGGGATTTCATGCCCGCCGAAATGCGGAAGAGGCGAGTAATGGAAACGAAAATGCGAGATATAGCGGATAAATGGGGCTATGAAGAGATAATGACGCCCGCCTTTGAGCGTGCAGAGCTCTTCACACTCAAATCCGGCGAGGGTATCCTGAACGAGCTGTACGAATTCAAGGATAAAAGCGGGCGGCATTTGGCACTGAGACCGGAATTAACCGCACCTGTGACACGGATGTACGTTAACGAACTGAAGATGGCACCGAAGCCAACAAAAGTTTATTACTTTGGTAATTGTTTCCGGTATGAAGAGCCGCAAAAGGCACGCTATCGCGAGTTCTGGCAGTTTGGCACGGAGATTATAGGCTCTGATCGGCCGGAATCGCAAGCGGAAATAATCGCACTCGCTTTTTTTATCGCGAACTCCTTAGGAATAAAAGCCGAGCTTCATGTTGGCCATATAGGCCTTATAAGAGCAGTATTACGAACTGCAAATGTGGTGGATGACAGTATAAACAAAGTGATGCGATTGATAGACAAAGGAGAACGAGAATCCGTACTCGAGTTCTTGCGTGAAATAGGAACGAAGACGGAATTAATTGACGCTTTGATCTATCTGATAGACCTGAGTGGTAGAGATGCCTTGAAGGGAGCACGAGACCGTAATATAATCGCTTCTGATAGCGCTGCATTGACTGAATTGGAGCAGTTGCTGGAACTCCTTGAATATTACAACGTTGACTATACATTAAACCTGGGAATAGCACGAGGTTTGGATTATTACACTGGTATGGTATTTGAGATGTACGAAGCAGGAGGCAAGTTAGGGGCACAGAATCAGATATGTGGCGGTGGCTCGTATCGGCTGGCTGCTTTGTTCGGTGGTGATGACACGCCTTCTACTGGCTTTGCCTTTGGCTTTGACCGACTGGCAGAGCTATATTCGCGGGAAACAGAGGCTTTGAAGAGTATCAAGGTGGTGGTAGTGCCGATAAGAGCGAAAAAGGCAGACCCAAAAGTGACGGAAGAGGCGATAACAATAGCAACTACGCTGAGGGAATTCTTCTACACGTATATAGATGTGATGGGCAGGAGTATAGGCGCGCAGATGTCTTATGCTAATTCTATTCAGGCTTCATTTGCCGTGCTCGTGGGTAAAAAGGAAGTGGAAGAAGGGGAAGTAACATTGAGGAATCTTGAGTCTGGAGAGCAGGAGAAACTGGGCGTGGATGAATGCGTGGAACGGATAAAGAAATGCGTGTTTTGAATGTG
>CAZOEM010000175.1:1581-6079 GCA_964578735.1 uncultured Halobacteria archaeon
AACTCTCATTTAGCAATTTGGGATAAAAAACAGTGAACATTATGGCAAAGAGGAGCACAAAAAATGGCTGCGCTGATGGTATCGCACTCACCAGAGCGACATAGGTCCTGGAGACCGCATCGAAGTATAAAGCAAAACCTATGCAAACGATGGAACAGTTGATAAAGCAAAGCGTGTATATTCCCCAGGGGACCGGTTTTATATCGGCAACGAATTTTCTCCTGATTGCAGGCGAGAATAAAAGAAATGGCCTTACAATAAGCTCACCAAGCATGAGCCAGAATAGAAATGACCGGAAATCTATATACGAGAACATGTATTTCGCAATGACATCTTTGCCCGCCAGGGTCAAATCTAGCGCTAGAATCAGTAGCAATGCGGGCGATAGGGCCATATATTTGAGTTCTGATTCCCTAAAAGAGACTAGGATCGCACTGAAGACCAGGAGTCCAATGCCTATATACTCGTTCTGTGATAAGCGCTCGCCGAGGAATAAAGCTGAGAAAAGGAGTACGAAAAGAGAAGATAGGTAAAATAAGGGTGTTACTCGCGAAACTTCCTCTATCAGAAGCGCTTTGTTGTATAGCACGAACATCAATCCAAGAATCATTCCGATTACGAGAATAGCGAGATAAAAAATGAAATAATCGTGGAACGAAGCGCAAATAAAAAGGACTAAAACGGGGGGTATTAGCGGAATTGTCATGAATATCTGGTAGGAAAAAGCATCTTTGATATAGTGCGTCAGAACGAACTTGTCCACTATCACTGCTACCGCCCAAAGTATAGAAGCCAAAAGCGCGAGAATGAACCACCAGTACATATCAATATTTAAGTGCTGCGATAAGAATAATAAAGCGCACTTTTTGGATTTATAACGAATGGACGGCTAGTAAATATCTTATTTAAAAAATAAATTATTGACACCGATTAACGCAGATTAACGTAGATGAAATTAAATCCATGTAAATCCGTGTAAATCAGCGTCCTAAATCAAATAGTTAGAAGTTATACTATATATACAACAAGAAATTTGAAGACCTAAACGAATACGGCAAGTTTTAGGATGTAGCGGTTATTATCACCAAATAATCCCCTTCCTCCAGCATCGCATCCGTCGCGAAATCGAGGATAAAACTACCATTTCTGTATAACGCAATCACCTTCTCATCCCCCTTCAATGGTATATCTGACAACTTCGTCTTCAACTCTACTTTTATCTGTTTCAGGTCAAATCCTTTAACAGATGTCGTAGCGTCCACAATAAAAGCCACAACTATCGGCTCTGTAACAGCGTGAGCAAGTAATCGGCCGCTTATCTCGGCATAAGATATTATACTGTTTATTCCAGCCCCACGCATCATATCTACGTGTTCCTGCGCCTCGCATGTTGCAATGATATTTATATTGGGATTCTGTTTCCGGACAGCGAGCGCAACCATTATCGTCTCCGAATCGTTCTCCAGAGAAATCATAAGCGTCTTCGCTTCTTTTATATTGCATCTGTTAAGTGTCTCGCTCTTTGTCGGATCGCCATTAATATGCTGTATCTCTTCTGCATTCAGCCTGGCATGATCCAATTCACTACCAACAACTAAGAACTCATCATTTTCGTGCCTTAGCTCTTTTATTGCCTCTTCTGTTTTGGCATTCCAGCCCACAATAATAGTATGCCGCTTCATCTTCGCCGCTCCGGACCCAAATAATATCTTTATTTGATTCTTAGTAGAAAAAGATACGAGTTGTTCGAGTACATACGCAATAGTACTTATGCCACCTAATGCAACCAGCACAAATATGATCCGGCCACCCAATGTTGTTGGTGTGATGTCGCCATAGCCCACTGTCGTAATCGTCACGAGCACCCAAAAGAGTGCATCCCATACATCTTTTACATCTGGTTCACCTCTTTCAAAATAGTAAAATGCTATGGTGCCGAATAGGACAACAGCAAAGAGCAGAGCTAGTATACGAATCGTTTCTATGTGCTCTTCTAAGTTCTTAGCTTTTAACTTTCTTATCAGCCAGAGCAGCATTTTTTTTAATACTCCCTAATTATCACAGGTTTATCAATAGTATTTATAAGATGTGTATTCTCAATATCTTTTAGAAGCCAAGGCGGAAGCGCGAAGAGCGAAAAATGCGTCTCTTCACTGTATGTGTTTGTTTCAATATCCGCGATAACCGTCGCAATCTCAGTTTCAGTTAGCTGCAGCGGGTCATAATGTTTGGAAGCAATTGCAAAGCCCCATTGACCGAAACTGGGAATATACTGCCTATAGAGCCGAACAATCGGAAATTGCGACTGCTGCAATGTGTTTGCAATTACCACGTATCCGTCAGCGCCCAATGCCCAATCTGCCTGCGTTGCTTGCGTTGCCATTATACCCTCTTCGGCCAGTAAAGAATAAACGTCATTATAGAGCTCCAGCGAATAGAAAGTTGCGAGAAGATCATTATTAGGGTCTGGCAGGTCTAGAATAACGAGGTCGTATTTTTTACTGGCCCTTAACGCTTCACCTATATATTTTCGCCCGTCCATCGCCACATACTTATATCTATGGTCTTGCCATGAATCATTATGTATGCTTACCAAATATTGCTTTGCGATTTCTATTACTTCCTGGTCTAAATCCACCTGTGTTATATCCCCTATTTTATCATCCGGGAACCTGGTTAATACCTCTAAGACGCCGAGGTCTCCACCGCCGATGATGAGAACATCAAGTTTATGTGCGGCGCTATTCAGTAATGTGACTGCGGCGGGTAATACCAGCGCCTCCGAGTATGGCTCGTCATCACTCTCTGAAATCTGCACTCGGCCATCCAGGAACAGAACACGTCCAAGGACATCATGGTCTATTACTGTTATCGACTGGTATCTGCTCTGTGTTCGCTCAAGGATGATCTGGCCAAGATACAAATCACCTACTGTTGTATATTCCAACTGCTCTGCCTTGTAGTAGCCCATGGCAAAGAGTGAGAGGGAAAAAACCAGTACGATTATAATTGCGGCAGAAAACACGCGATTATTTCCGGGGTGTTCTGATTGTGCAATTGCGGGGATTTTAGAATTACGAAAGAAGATCATGAACAGTGCTACACTCACTGCGCCTATGGTATTCAGAATTCCACCGGTGTGGGCTGTTGCTATAGAGCCAAATAGCGGGATCATTATGAACCCGGCGGAAATCGCCCCGATTATTCCGCCCAGAGTATCCAAGAAGTATGAATAGCCGGATACTTCACCGATTCTTCCTGTTTTTGTCTTTGATAATATGTTTATGGCTACCGGGAGTTCTCCTCCCATCAAGACAGCCGGGAGGAGCAAAATGCACGAACTATAAAATAGCAAGATATGCCATGATGTGGGTGTAAGCTTGATAAATTCAAATGCATATATTATTCCGTCTGTTAGCGTCCACGTATCGCAAAGTGCAAGTCGCCGCGTGACAGGTACGAGAATAAGAGCAATAAGGGCAATGAGCATTTCTAATACGAATAGCAGAAGGAATGGATCCTTCGTTCTATCCGAGAGTTTACCGATGATGAGGCTTCCAATAGCGAGACCGCCCATTATAGAAGCTAAAACGATCGAGCCGGAATAAAAAGAAGAGCCGAGAAGTAATGTGAATTCCCTTAAGAGTACGACTTCGTAGATCATCGCTGCTGCGCCCGTAGAGAGCAGAGTTATTGTGATGACAATGAATACTGCTGTGTGATGTCTATCTTCTGTCTGCTTATCCTCTTTCAAAACAACTAATATCCCCCCTAATATAAAAGACCTAGTGGGAATAAAAGGGATGCCGTTTTACGACTCTTACACTGGTTCGCGTTACACTCTCCCTAGCGTTCTTATCCTGACAGTTGATCCGAGCTGGGTTCTCGGATTTTTACACGTTGTCCTGCGAGCTTACCATGTAAGTGTTACCCCCGGCGTGTTCCGCAGTAGGATCACTCCGAATATATGGGTGGGAAAGCCGCAAGGGCAATCTGCGATGCCGCTTCTTGTCAACAGCCTGAAAAAACTGAAATATTCAGATGCAATCATGTCGTGGGGGATTGAGGAACTAAATCAACGAGCTATTTTTGTGCTATACGAGAATATATTACTTCACCGAACTATGGAGAGGAAGAGGCAAAGAGGGATTTTTTAAAATAGTTAAAAGGGCTGGACGTTTGGGAAGAAGAACCAGCGACTTTAGACGGTGAACAGCTACAAAATACTGTGAAGACTTCATCGGACTTTTTTCCTTTATTTCACGTATGGAACTGTTATATCAAATATAAACCACGAGATTTCACATGATAAATACAAGAAGATTAAATGAGCTTGTTTTCTCAACTTTACCGTGCTTTTTTTCTTTGTTTTGCGAATAGACTCGTTATATTGGATAGTTTGGAGAATAAAAGAAATAGAAACGCTTTTATAGTGATCTGACTTATTTAATAGTTACAGTAAAGGGACATGGGCGAAGTGGAAGCGAATAGGGATATG
>CAZOEM010000176.1:0-6062 GCA_964578735.1 uncultured Halobacteria archaeon
TTTCGGGCGGGACTGCACTCTACAGGTTATCAGCAGATAGATGATACTAGCTCCAAAGTCCGTGGGCAGAACTACTATACCCAGATCGATTGTTTTCCTCGAAAACTGGGTATCCAGCTCTGGATGAGCGGATTGCAAAGAGTAAGGCTAAAAAGTCGGAGCTTCTAATGGTTTTGAAACACCCAGAGCTTCCTTTACATAACAACGATGCGGAATTGGGTGCGAGAGCAGAGGTTCGCAAGCGTGATGTGAGTCTGCATACTATGACCGAAGAGGGTACAAAGGCTAACGATACCTTTTTGACGATTGGTCAGACTGCGAAGAAGTTGGGTGTGAGGGTGTATGAGTATATCTTTGATCGGGTCAGTGAGCGTTTTCGCATGCCGTCGCTTGCGGAACGGATTAGGGCAAAGAGGTTTCCTGAGAAAGACTACGATACCGATTAGAATGAATGTTGTGTGTTGGATGTGGTATATTTTCCAAGACATATCGGAAAGTGCAAGAAAGAATATTGATAGCTGCGTATGACTGAATAGTATGTCCGACTTGGGAGTAACTCTATGAAATGGTATATCTCCAAGTCTATTACCAATCAATTTGGAGAGGATACATCTTTTTTCCCGTTTGGTCACACATTTCAACCATAAGGACTTCTCCACCACATTACCACTGCTGAATGCTTCTCTTTATGCAAACCTTTTTCCGAAATGCATTGCTCGATAATTTCCTTCACGTGAGTATCCACCTCCGCATATCTACCTATAAAGCTCGCTATGTATCTCACTTCTTGCTCGAAATTTCTCTCTATGCTGTAATTCATAATTCTTACGTTTACCAATCTTTCCCATTTACGCAGGATTAAATAAACAAAGTAATCGGCATCCGGATCAAATTGACCCCTATAATCTTTTCCAGTTATTTTTGTCCACATCTCATTCACTATACTATCTCTTCCCGCAGGTTGTATTACCGCACAATATCTCTTTGAAGCATTTTCCATCTTCTTCAAATGGTTTTCAATGTCTTTCACCTGCCATAGGAAATGAGAACAAACAGCTAAATCAAATCTGTGTGTTATCTCACGCTTGTCAACTTCCAGCCAGTTTATATTCAGTATTTTGACGTTCTCAACATGACTTTCTTTCATGTTCTTCTTCAAATAGTCCACCGCCGTTTCGGAAGACTCAACGGCAACTACCTTTTTTACCTTCCTGGCTAACGGTATGGTCAACGTTCCAGATCCGGAACCTATTTCCAAAACTTCAAAGTTCTCGCCCAGTATCTCACTCAATGCCTCTGTCGTTTTCCTTCCATATTCGTAATTGTTGTATTTAGCCATTTCCGAAAGGTCTTCAGCGAATTTAGTTCGAAATTCCAGATTATATTCTATTTTTAAAGGTTTCATTCTTTGCTTTTGCTTCTCATCCCACACTTCTCCCCAGTTCAGTTCTTTCATTCAACTCACCCATGCAGAGACCATTGAAGCAACTTTAACACCCAAAAGCACGAGGCACCGGATGAATAAAGCAAAAGCTGCCGATGCAATTAATAGCTCTTTCCTCTTATCAAAAATAAAAGGGAAAAAGAATTAGAGATTTTTCTTTTTCATTTTACGCTTCCTTCTCCTCCTTCAAAATATAATACACAACCACCATCGAGAAGGGCAGCAAAAGCAGTTCAGGGCAATATGGTGGCGCATAACTCGCTAAAAAACCGTCTAAGCTGTTAAACCAGGTCTCTTCTCCCGGTATAGAACCCGCTATCCTTGACCATATCGCCATGCCCGCAACTATCCAGATCATTATGCTCGCCATCACCGATTTTGCCAATTGGTGCACCTCTGCAAAATCCTTTACACTACTAAGGTAAAAGAAGCCTACAGAGAGAAGGATTATTGCTCGCCACGGTAGGAATAAGGGGTCCGTAGCACCGGAAGAGTCCAAAACCGCCCATGTAAATCCCCCTCCCGCACTTGCTATTAATTCCGCAGCACCAAACGCTAATGCTACTGCGCCTAAAACAGCGAAATATATCTGTCCAAATTTCTCTTCTCCTTCCTCCATTTACGCCACCCCCAGCATGATGCCTACTAAATGTATCAAGCCGCCATAAATAAAGACCATCGCTACAAGCGAAGCAATACTGCCAAGGAACTCTTTCCCGTTCTCTTCCTTTAGCATCATTGCAAATGTCGCTAAGCACGGGAAATAGATACAAAGCAATACCACAGATGTGAACACCTGAAACGTAGTCATTATCCCTTGTTCCATAAGACCACCGATCATGCCTACCGCTAAGTCCTTCCGTAGAAAGCCGGCTATTAACGGCGCTACCGTCTCTTCCGGCACGCCAAACCAGCCCATTAGTAACGGACCAAATACGGCCGCCAGCCAATCCATTGCTCCGGTCAGGTACATAAGACCAACAATCAAACAACCCAACAGAACGAAAGGAACCGCAACGAGTAGAAATCGTGATGTCCTTATCCACAACTTACTTGCTATATTTCTCAACATCGGCATCCGATAGGGCGGTACGTCCATTACGATCTCAGGCGACTTTCCAGGTACGATTTTGTTTAGGATGTATCCAAAGCCCAGATAACCTATAGCTAATGTTAGGAATATCCAGCCTATAAGCTCAGGCACTAAATCTTGCATAATCCCTATCTGCGCTCCACAAGGGATGAACACAGACAAGAGCGTAATCATAAGGAATCTCTGTTTCCTTGTTTCTAATGGTCTCACTGCTGTCACACCCGGAACATTGCAGCCCAAAGATAGGAATGTTGGCACAATCGCATAGCCATGCAGACCTATTTTGTGCAGTATGGTATCAACGAGAACGGCTAATCGCGGTAAATAGCCCACATCCTCTAATAGAGCAAACATCAGATAAAACGCCACTACCGCCCACAGAACTACGCCAAAGGGGACGAACAGACCACTGGTAAGCACACCAAAAGACTCAAAACAGGTATCTGATGCTACTAACACGCCATTTTCTATATGTCCTGCATCTACCATGAGAGCATATAACGGGTTTCCTAACCCGCCGGGGAAAACAGACTGAAGCCACGGTAGCCAGTGCTCGTCGAAAAGTTTGACCATGAAGCCATCAGTAAATAGTGTGCCAGCGAAATCGCAGAAAAAAGACCAAAATCCGTAGATAACTGCAATTGCGACCGGTATTCCGGTCAGCGGCTTAACAGTGAGCTCGGCAATTGCATCCTTCAACGTGTGCTTATAAGTGCCAAACGTTACCGTCTGTTTTGAAATTTTATCTATCAAATCCCATCTCTCATCAACTGACAGCGGCACTTTCATCACCCCCTGTACTTCTTACATTCGCAGCTACACTGTTGACTATCTGCTCTATTTTTACAGGTGTTGCGTCTTTTATCCTGGAAACGAGCTCCTTGAATCCTTCGCCACTTATCGCTGTCGTTGGCACCACGGGCACACCAAGAATCCGCTCCAATTTTGCCGTATCTATGCTTATATTCTTGTCCTCGGCAACATCCCACATGTTTAACGCTATTATAACCGGATAACCTTTTTCAATTATTTCCAGAGCCAGATAAAGACCGCGCTCTACTTTCGATGCGTCTAGCACGCATACAACTACGACGGAATCTTGGTGCTCTTCCAGCATTTCCACAGATACTTCTTCTGCCTTGTCCTTTGGCTCTAAGGAAAACGTCCCCGGCACGTCTATTAGTTCAACATCTTCTCCTCCAATACGCATCCAGCCTTTCATGAAATCCACTGTTGTTCCGGGATAATTCGACTCAAACACTTTTGCTCCCGTGAGCCGGTTGAAGAAAACGCTTTTTCCTACGTTGGGATGCCCCATCAATAAAATTTTCATTTCTCTATCCCTCCTCTACCACTATCTTTTCCGCTATGCCCAATCCCAAAGAAGTAAACGACTTGTCAACTTCTACTACTACGGGACCTTTTATGGGCTGCTTTGTTGCCATTCGCACTTTTTTACCCTCTCGGATGCCCATACCCGCTACTTGCTTCTTTAAATCCTCGTCTATCTCTTTTACCGTTCCTTTTTCATCAAAATCCATTTCGCTTAATTTCTTCGCCATTGCTCTCATATCCGCCTCACTATTACTTTTTGCGCCATACCACGACCCATGGAAACCGTGTTTCTATCTATCTCTACAGTGACAGGGCCATAGCAGGAGATCATACGAACAACGCTGCCCTCAAATAGACCTCGAAGGAGCAACTTCTGGCGAATGCCATGACCGCCTTCAACTGCCATTACTCTCCCCCTTTCTCCTGGGTCCAATTGGCTTAAGGGCATCGAGTCACTGTAATTGTCAGTTACAAAAGACCTTCTCTCCTCTACCATATCGTTGCTCACGCACTCACCGCTCATTGCCTTTTCCCTTTTTTATTCCACTCGAACTTTCTCTGCGAGACCTCGTCCGATGGTTACAAGTTGTCCCCCTATTTTCGCAAGCACGTAACTCCCTCTTTTGGGACTTGGAGGTGACGTTTCCTTCCGGACCAATGTTATCTCTTTACCTGCCGCCATTCCGAGCAGTTCGAATTTTTCCTTAAGCGAGTCACCACCGATTATCTTACTTATCTTCGCTTTATCACCTTCTTCTAGATAATTTATCTGTATGGACACTCCGTCACGTTCTATCAGCACCTTTGATGCCTGACCTTCGCCCATGCGTATCTCCTTGTCGCCTATTTTGAACACAAGGGTATCATCTGCGAGATGACGAACGAACTCAACTTCGCTCCCTTTTTCTATGCCGAGTACAGAGAAGTTAGCTTCAAATGTCTTCCCTCCTTCTAACGTTTTTATCTTCCCTTTATCGCCATTCTCCAGTCGTAAAAGCGGAAGTGTTTCCCCGCCTTTCTCCACATACACCTTATCTGCCCATCCACGCGCTAGGACTGCTTCTCTCCCTGCTGCCACATTTAATGCAATGGGCCCCGCATGAACATGCACAGGCTCAGTAGCAACTACGGTGAGTTCTGTCCCTTCGGAAATGCCCAAATCCGCCAGGTTATCTCTTACTTCTGAACCGCCGCCTATCTCCTTTACCGTTACTTCCACTTCTGGTTCGACTTCAGCTAATTGTTTCATTTTTTCTCTATCTTTACTTTAATGTTAGGAATACAAAAACCATTCCCTAAAAAGATTTGGTTTTGTAAAATAAACCTAAAAAAGTTAGGAATTGAAACAAAAACCGATGCTTTTCGTGCTGTCTACTCGATGCGATCAGAAGCCAATTTACCAATGAAGAGTTGATCATCGGAAAAAATGAGAGAAAAAAGGTAGTGTCCTGAGTTTCATGGCCAACTTTAAACATCAAAACTTCCTTTCACGTCCACGGATGTTTAGTAATTCTCTCTGCCATGCAAGGCATGGCGTCCTCTCGATGTTTCTGGTCTCATTAGGCCTTTTAAATCCTCAATGCTGAATGGGTTCGGATAAAATTGGTGTAGCACGGGTATAGGCCCAGATGATTGTCCAACATCTCCTTGCATTTCGAGAAGCGGAGACTTTTTTACGAACGACCACATCTTATCTACCTGTACCTGGGTCAATCCCACATTGGATATCAGATAATCAGTTACCGCTCTTACGTATATGACAAGATCCTCAATGACATTCGATACGGTATCGCGGAGAATCTCCTTTAGGAAACACACAAATAATAATTTGTCAGAACGGGACTAACATTTTCCAAAGATTTTTAAGACACTGATTAACACAGATTTAAAGCTTACCTGCCTTACTTAAAGCCCCTGAAATTCCTGAACGTTTAGCAGGAGGGGCTATAGGAAATTCGCAGATAATCTCTGGAGTGAAACGCTGAGCTAACTTAGCTAAAGCTCTTGCCTCTTCCTTATGCTGGAATTTGCCATCCCATTCTAACGCCCTCCCTAAATTTAATATTGGTTGGATGTGACACCTTTTAAACATCAATTGTTGCAATCGAAGAAACCGAGACAAAATTCATTTCCGATCTTGACATCAAAAAATCCCAAAACCCAAGCACCAAATCACAAATAAATTCCAAA
>CAZOEM010000177.1:0-6047 GCA_964578735.1 uncultured Halobacteria archaeon
TGTTCTAGATATTGCTGTCGATTATATGCTGGAAAGGTACTTGTTATAGTACACAACAACTACAAAAGGTCTTAGCATAGATGCTCAATTGGATGAGGGCATTTATGAAAAAGGTAAAACTTTTTCAGAAAAAGAGATGTCAAAATTACATTTAGAACGACACAAAAAACATCCAAATTGGAACTACACAATCAAACCACAAAAAACATAAAACTGGAATTTATTTTGCGGTAGGTCCTTAGTGCTGGTTCGAGACTACACTAATGTCTGGGTACGAGAGATGACAAAATACAAAAATAAAAAATAACGTGGTTTTTTTATTTTTACCACGCCTTCTCTTTTTCATTATAAATAATTTTTGTTTTAGCCGTATATGCTCCTCATAAGTCCCATTATAAACAAAAATCGTATCGCCTGGCGAAGCTTCATCTATTGCATCAGTATCCGCGTGAAATCATAACCGCCATCATCATCTACATACCATATCTTTGCAGATGCGACTCCAATGGAAGCACAAACTATCAGAAAAGCTATACCAACAAACAATATCCCCTGTTTCATTTTTCCTTCTTCAGCCCCTATGCTTAAGAACTTATCCACCCAATAGGCAGTTTGCCAAAAAGGGCTGTGAATGGTGTTATTTTTAACATATTCCTTATTTTGCCTCTTGTTTATTTTTTTTATGCACTTAAAATTGCCTAAAAAGTCTAACGGCACCTGAATGCCCCCCTAGCATATGTAAAATGGAGTAAATATATTTTTATTATATCTTAAGCCAATAATAAAAGCTCTCTATATCAAAGTTTCAGCATAAATATGGGATATTAAGGTGCAAATAAAATGAATAACTGCTTAATGGTTTCCATATTGCTTTCAGATGATACAACTACTTATTTAACGGAAAAGAAGCAATGTGCAGATAAGTTAAGAACGGTACAGCAATAAAAAAGCTATTCGCTTTTTTGATGTACCTGCATAAGATCACGCCAACATCTTTTCTACTTCGGTGATCGGAACCCGAACCTGCTTCATCGTGTCCCTTTCCCTTATCGTCACTGCATCATCTTCCAGTGTTTCGTAATCTATGGTGATACAGTATGGTGTACCTACCTCATCCTGTCGCCGATACCGCCTGCCAATACTACCAGACCCATCATATTCAACGAATATAGATGCATCACGCAGATTTTGAAACACTTCCCTCGCTTTCTCTTTCAACTCAGCCTTGTTAAGTAAAGGGAACACAGCCGCTTTTATCGGTGCAAGTTCGCTTTTCAACTTCAGCACTTGCCGGTTCTCTTTACCCACTTGCTCTTTATAATATGCACTCTCCAGTAGCGCATAAAATATCCGGTCTATACCGTAAGAGGGCTCAATTACATGCGGTATTATCTTCCCCTGCTCTGTACGCACACTCATATCGGTATTAGAAGAAGCGGCATGCGCTTTGAGGTCATAATCACCTCTATCCGCCACCCCTACTATCTCCATCCAACCATACCGATCACTAAGGAACTCGGCATCCCAGCAATCGGTAGCATAATGCGCCATCTCATCGCGGTGATGCTGCCTGAACCGTAGCTTAGCACGAGGAATACCTAGCCCCTCTAAGAACTCGTCCACCTTCGCTATATGATACCCTAAATATTCATTTGCAATTATCCCTGTTCTAACCGCTTCTCCTACGCTCTTCTCCTCGTAATTCTCAATGCCTAATTCGTAATTCGTATTTGAACTCGCCGGAAGGAACCGCAACTTCCTAGCCGCCACCGCTTCAAATTTGGGATGGCTGTTCTTCTCTCTCGGTGCTACAAACACCTCCACCTCTGCCAGTGTGAACTCGCGTAGCCGAATAAGGCTTTGCCTTGGTGAAATCTCATTTCGATATGCCTTCCCTATTTGTATTATCCCAAAGGGCAGTTTATCTCGGTTGAATCGCAGCAGACGTTGAAAATTGAGGAAGATGCCCTGTGCCGTTTCAGGTCGCAGATAACATTCACTTTTCCTACTTTCCTCGCTACCTGCCTTAGGCACGCCTATTCTCGTAGGAAACATCAGGTTAAATTCGCCTGCGGCTTCAAGCTCGCCACCACAGTCCGGACATTTCTTCCCTACATCCATATCCTCCGCCACCCGAAAGAAGTTCTTACAGCGAGTACACACAACTGTCGGGTCTGTAAAGCTTTCCAGGTGCCCAGACGCCTCAAATACGCTCCGTGGTACAACGCTAGTCGTTTCTATCTCGTAAAAGCCTTCCCTCATATAAAAATCCCGCCATTGGTTTTCTACCCGCCTTTTTAGGCCGGCACCTAAAGGCCCGTAATCATAAAAACCCGCAGCCGCACCATATATCTCAAAAGCCTGCCCCAAGTAGCCCCTTCTACGTGCAAGCTCGGCTACCTCATCTTTCTGTGCTCCTTTACTACTTCCTGTACCTGTCATTTTTATTGATTCTATTGCTTACTCCATATGTGTCTCTACCTTTATCTTTTCCCACTGCTTATTCCCATCTCGGAGTTCCGCACTCCCTAACAGCGCTAATTCTATCGCTTTCGCTATATGCTCTCGCTGCTTGTCCGTGACGTAAACTAAGGATTCGGCATAGGAGTTCTCAAAATATCTGAGCCCCGTTGTAAGATGATCATGCATCGCCTTGAAACGCTCCGGCGCTTTCATATATTCCGCTTCACTGAGTGTGCTCTTCGTTGCTTTACCACATTTCTCCATCTCATTTTTAAACTTGCTCTCGGTGATCTTTTCCCAGAAGAAGTCATGCAAGGCTACTATGCCATCAATAACCGACGTTATCTCCCCCAATAAGTCCGAACAACTCATCAAATAAAACTTCTCATCTTCATTCAGCACATATCTGGCTCTTTTTTGCTTAAAGCGGCCACCAAAAAAGGTCATTGCGTCCTACCTTCAAATAAAACCCGCAACAGGTCTCTATCACTAAGCATGCCGGTCAATTTACCCCGAGCGGAAATAACAGGGAGCTGGTCAAATTTGTTCTCACTCATCTTCCTTGCGCAATCGCTCACCTCGCTATTACGCGTTACTGTAACCACATCCTTCACCAAAACATCCTTCACAAGCTTATTCGGTAATTTTATCTTCGATACGTCATAATACAATCTCATTGTGTCCCTCATCCCTTCCCAGGTCCATGCATCCTCGTCCGAGCCCAAAGATAAGTCGGATTGTTCTGTTGCATCCTCTATCACAGATATATTTATCAAATCCAGGTCGGTTATCAGTCCAACCAATTCAAGCTCCAAATTTAGCACTGGCACTGCCTTTACCCGTGCAAGCTCCATTAATCTACCCACAACTGATAACGGCATCCCGTCCCATGCCACCATGGTATTATCCGCCATGTAAATGCTTATGGACTCTTTATAGTCTCTCTTCGCAATTTCCCTGATGATGTCCGCAATAGATATAAGCCCTACGAGCTTTTCACCTACCTCCACAGGCAAACGACGTATTCTATGCGAATGGATAATCTCCGCTGCTTCTGCTATGGTCGCTTCCGGACTGATTGTAAGGGGATTTCGGTGCATCAGCAATGCTATTTGATCCTCATCGGGATTCCTTAGCACGTCCTGTCTCGTAACTACACCCACTACTCGTCCTTCTTTAAGGACCGGAACTCCGGAAATGTACTTTTCCTTGCATACATCCATCAACTGCTCTCTCGTTCCCGGGACCGTAACGTAAGCGACATCATCTACCATTATGTCCCTCACTTTTGTCCCTTCGCTTTCTTTCCCTTTCATCCCATCAGCTTGCAATTTATTTTACATCTACCTTGTATTTACCTTCATATTCTAAAAAAGCTATCTCCTTGCCCGGTTCAATCCGGCCATTCTCCAGCAAGTTCGCAGGTATCTTGATTTCTGTTGTCGTGTAGTCTCCCAGGTCCATAACTTGCGCCGTATCTCCCAAAACAGAGAGTATCTGGCCATTTTTTCGCGCTATTACAGGTACGTAAATCTTCGCAGTAACTGGCTGAATCGCTGTTCTTTTTTGTGAATCAAAGACACCTATCCCTTCTATCCTCGCTTTTGCTGCCCCATGCTTTCCTGGCTTTGAGGTTGACATGCTCACTATCGTGCACGGTTCCTCATCTAAAATGACATACTTCCCTTCCTTTAATGTCCTTACCTCTGTTAGCCCCTTCATATTTATGTCTTAACCTCCCTTCCCCCTTCTTTCGGATATTTTCTCTCCGCTTTCTCTTTTTTAATAATATGCACACGACAACTTTATAAATACTCGATACATATATGTTAAGGGGAACAAGAACGAGGTGTCGTGGCACATCCTAAAAATTGTGGTTCTACTTCTGCTACTAATCCTATCCGGATTTTTCGCTGGCTCTGAAACTCAGTGATTACGAGCGCTGTAGAGAGACTTTTGGGTATGAAGGGACAGCGGGGGAAATTGCTCTCCGAGGAGGAGGTGAGAACAATGCTTGATATAGGGGAAGAGGAGGGGGCAATTGAAGAGGATGAGAAAGAAATGATGGATGGCGTGCTCAAGCTTGATTATATTATAGTAAAGAGCGTGATGACACCAAAAGAGGATATGAGTTGCCTGGAAGTCACACGGAGATATGATGAATATGACTATACTGAGAAAAATTAGAGACAAGAAAAAATCATAACGAGTCTGATTAGAGCGTGTAACAAACAAATTACAAACTCACTTCTTATACCTCATCTTCTTCCGCCTCTTCTTCAACTTATGTTTCCGCATCTTTGCTACCTTTCTTTTCTTTCCGCAGGGAATTTGTAATCACCACCTTTCATATCTTTTATTCTTACCATTTTAATTACATAAATATAAAGGTTAGGGTGGAGATGAGATGGGTAGAATAGAGCGAGCACCGAGTTGGATACTGAAATATAAAGAACGGATAGAGGGCGGGACCGTAACGGTGGAAGGTATTTTGGAGGAGGAGAACAAGCTAAGGGCAGAGCCAATAAAGATATCATCAGTGACGAGAGCGATAAATGCGATGGGATGCCAAATCACAGGATTACGAAGAGAGCGACAAGTTGACGCAGAGAGAACGAAAGCGGACGGAGAAGCGGGTAGATCAATTGAAAATGCGTCTGATAGAATAGTGGGCGGACCGGATTGGCTGCAGAAATACCGTGAACGGATAGAGAAAAAAGCGATAACGGTGGAAGACATTTTAGAGGAAGAAAACAAGCTAAGAGGTCAGCCGATAAAACTGTCAACTGTGACGAGAGCGATAAATACGATGGGTTATCCGATTACTGAGTTGCGAAGGGGGAAGAAATCAAAACTCGGGGCAGCAGTAGGCGGCGTGGAGACGAAAGCGGGAGAAACGATAAGAACTAGATCCGAGCGAATAGAGCGAGGGCCCGGTTGGCTGCAGAAATACCATGAACGGATAGAAAACGGTACGATAACCGTGGAGGGCATTTTAGAGGCAGAAAACAAAATAAGGAGCGAGCCGATAAAGATCACTTCGGTGACGAGAGCGGTAAATGCAATGGGTTATCCTATTGTTGGCATGCGAAGGGGAGTAAAAGCGAAAGATGAAGCGAAAGTGGATAAGTCCTTTAAACCGGGTGAAGAGCCTGGAAAGGGGGAGAAAGGGCCCGGTTGGCTGCAGAAATACCGTGAACGGGTAGAAAACGGTATGATAACCGTGGAGGGCATTTTAGAGGCAGAAAACAAAATAAGGAGCGAGCCGATAAAGATCACTTCGGTGACGAGAGCGGTAAATGCAATGGGCTATCCAATTGTTGGCTTGCGAAGAGAGCGGAAGAGCGAAGTTAAAAAATTAGAAAAGCCAAAAAAGGAAGACATCATAGAACCTCAATATTTCGGTATTGATAAAATATCTGAAGAGACAGAGAAGCGATTTTTGTCAATCAAGAAAAGCTGGGAGGAAGAGTTAGGTAAATCCTTGAATAACGACTATTTTGTAAATGTACTCATTGCATTAGCAAAGCTCGTTGAGTATGGGAAAACACTTACGCCTGTGGTAAGCTAAGCGAAAATAAAGT
>CAZOEM010000178.1:0-6004 GCA_964578735.1 uncultured Halobacteria archaeon
ACTATTGTTAGAGTAGATGTTGTTTTTTATGGTGATGTAGGAAGAGAAACCGATTTGAATGCCACTGTTTACATTGTTCAAATTCTGATTTTCAACGATGACCCTGCTGCAATTTACAAGTATTATCTGACCAGCGCCACCAGGAACCCTTCCTCCTTCTCTATTCTTCCAGTAATAAACCGGTTTTCCATTTACTGTGTTGCTTTCGTCTATTTCATGTGTGTAATCGCTTAGTGAATTGCCATTAATGACTAATTCATTATCGAGCATGATATTGCCTGTTAGTTTGTTGTTGTTTGAATCACGGAGGAGGATTCCGTAGTAGCTGTTTGAGCAGTTAATGTTGGAAACGATGCAATGATTCGCATTGACGTATACTCCTGCGCTATCCCATGCATATACGCCCTTCACTGTAAATCCCCGGATGTAGGCATGATCGGCAGTTATCTCAAAGACATTACCTCTTGCAGCCTGAACAATGCAATTTACAGAACCATTTTTGGACTGAATAGTTAAGGATTTGGTAACAGCTACTGTTTCATAATAAACACCATCTGCCACCTCGATTATGTGTCCTTCTTTCGTATCAGGATCATCTATCGCAGCTTGAATGGAGGAGAAGTTTTCGCTGGTGTTGAGGTTGTGGACCCGATTTACTGGTGGCGTAGGTCATCCTTTAACAATTCTAACCTCCGTGTCTATCCACTCTGCTGATATTAATTCGGATGTCACTCTATCGTCTTTAAAAACGTATTTTACGAGTTCTCCATCAGATACGTTCAATACGCTTTCGTCTCCTTCTTCGCCAACTGCTAGAAAACTTATCTTCGCTAAATATCCCGACCCGCTTACAACACTAACTCCGTGGATTTCAAGAAGCACTCTGAGTGTGTCCTCATTCATGAACCTCCATAGCACTACCGGTATTGTTTCTTCATCTACGCGCCCATCCTCAACGCCGGTAACAGTTACCACGCTGGAATTGAAGGAGAGGCCGAATATCCCTGAATTGAAATTTGTAATGTTGCCCAGATATATTGTAGCGACAAATGTCCCTCCTTCAGCTACATATTCAGGTGCATTAACCCATACTGTTACCGGTTCTGCCGCTGCGGGAGTTGCGAGAAGCACAAAAAACAGCGAAAGAAATAAAACTACCATACCAAGCACCAATGGCGAATTCAAAACATTCCCGCTACCAATGCCTTCCCTTTTCATCTTCCCTCTTTACGAATTTTTCCTTTATATAGCCAAATTGTATGCACATATCTATTTATGTTATTAAAAATGCTGGTCAAACTCGTTCAGAATGAGCCGAATCTCCTTTGGCGATATGCACTGGTCCGGCAGGTTCACTCGGCATCAATGCCCTCCCACAGTTCGGACACTGGCATGGTCTCACCTGCTAATGCTTCTGCCCAACCTTTGCGGAAACTTGCTTCCGCCGGCTTTAATGCTACGCTCTCGCCTCGTGGTGTTATATTTATGCACCCTTTCCACTACTCCTGTATCTCTTTCACCTTTCCAGTCAATACTTTAAAATTCTCTATTGGCATCACATCTATCGCACCACCCTGGAAATCGCCCTTCACATCGCCCATCTTCTCTTCTATCCAGCCCTCCATCTCGAGGTACGCGCTCTTCAATCCTTCTATCACTTCTTCATCGGCGTCCCATAGCCCGCGTTCATAGGCCTCCAACAATCTCCTTCCGACCTCTTCCAACGCCCAGGGATTATTCTCCTCAAAGAACTCCCTCATTTCTTTATCCAATACGAACGTCCTTGCAATATCATCGAATATCCAATCATCTACCTCCTGCGTGGTCGCTTCCCAGCCGTAAACCCGCCCTATCCGCTTTGATATGTCACCAGCACCTTTGTAGCCATGACGCTTCATCCCAGCTATCCATTTGGGATTCAGCAACTTCGACCGGACAACCCTTCTCACCTCGTCTGCAAGGGTCCGTATTTCTATTTTGTCCCGGTCCCTCGTATCACCATAATATACCTGCACGTCATTCCCGGAAATCTCCTTCGCCGCAGTTGTAAGACCGCCATGAGTCCCGAAATAGCAACAGCAGCCCAACAGATCGTATTCATCTGTAACTGTCTTGTTGAAAGTGAGGTTAACAGTTTCGAGTTGCGCAACGAGCGTATCCTGCGCTTCGGCACCAAAAAAGCTCTTCCCGTATGCATATCTGCTCCAATGCACAAACACATCTGACAGGTCTTTATCCTCCTTCCACGCAGATGCATAGACCGCTAAATTCACGCCGTTTCCATACGTGCCCGGCTTACTTCCGAATATACGTGCATATTCTGTCTCATTTCCTGTTGTATCATTCTCCTCAGTGTCCAATGCATGCTTCCTCACATAGTTCTCTTCTATTGGTTCATTGAGCATTGCAACTTCCTGTATTGCCTCATCAACGAGTTCGATGCAATTGTAAAAGCAATCTCTCGTAATTCCACTTACTCTTATTGTTACATCTATCCTCGGGCGACCAAGCTCTTCTAATGGTATTATCCTGTATCCATTTACCCTTCCGCCTTTCCAGACTGGCTCCATGCCGATTAAATACAATATCTGTGATAGTTGCTCGCCATCTGCCCACATGATGTCTGATGCCATCCAGTACATAGCAATGTTCTCAGGCAGCTTTCCGTTCTCCACCTCGTATTTTTGGATCACGCCATCTGCAAGCCGCTTACCGATCACCCAGGCGCCTCTTGTAGGTATCTTAAAAGGGTCAAGGGAATAAAAGTTCCTGCCTGTGGGTAGTATCTCGGGCTTGCCTCTTGTTATGAGCCCCGAAGGTCCTGGCTCGATGTATCCTGCATCAAAGCCATGAAACAAGCCCCCCATCTCGTCCGATGCCGCTATCCTTGAAGAAATATCCATTACCTTCTCCCACATTAAGTATATCTTTTCTGTCCCTTCCCGCTCAAATTTGCCCCCAACTATCTTCTTTGCTGCTTCAAGTGGTTCTTCTTCTGATAAGAAGGCGGAAATAAACTCTTTCGCAATGCCATCCACCGTAGCTAAAAGCTCGCTTTCCGCTTCGGATGGCGCTATATCGAGTTCCATGAGTTCAAAAATCAGTTTCCTTAGCTCTGAATCATATTTCAGTATCGAATTGATTAACTCGACCTTCTTACCACCTCCGGGAACTTCGCCGAAGATATGCATGCCATCAGGAATTTGCGTGTTGTATATGCGAGTGATAGCACTGTGTGCAAGTTCTATTATTCGTGCGAATGAATGTCCATCCTGTAACCTCTTATCAAGGTTTATCTCCTCTGACAGTTTCGTCTTCCTTATCGAATCAACAATTATGTGCTCTAATGCATGTGCTCTTGCCTTATTGGATGATTTAACCTTGTTATATTCCGCAATATGGTCTTCAAGCCCCTTCAAATCGCCATACAAGCCGCTTTCGGTCATAACTGTCTGCATATGGTCTACGAGCGTTGCATAGCTCCTTCTCTTTGCTATTGTCCCTTCCGGTGGGTTATCAGAATTGTAGATGTACAGATGAGGCAAATTCCCTATTGCAATATCAGGATAGCAGCTTTCAGAGAGCGCGACAGATTTGCCGGGCAAAAACTCCAGGTTGCCATGCGTCCCTACATGGACAATCACATCTGCGCCGAATGTATTTTCCAGATACTGGTAGGTGGCGAGATATTGATGTGGTGGCGGCACTTCCGGGTCGTGTAAAATCTTGCATACCTGCCCGTCACACCGTGAACCCGCGCATCCGCGCTTTGGCTGCACGCAAACAACGGCATTTCCATAATTTACGCCTGTTACCACGATCTTATTATCATAAACCATTGCTGCGGGGACACCCTCCTTCGCCTCCCCTGGAGGATTCCCCCATGCTTCACATGTTCTTTCCTTCACTTCTTGGGCGAGTGTAGCAAACCACTTTTCATAATCCGCCTTATCTATCATTGCGAGTGCCCCGCCTTTAGTCACAATTTCATCTATCGTAGTCCACCGGAACTCGGAAACCGCCTTTCGGGCCATAATCGTCTCTATAAGCGCTTTACCATCTTCCGGTGGCTCGATAGAATAGCCCTCCTCTTTCATTCTCTGCAATATCCTCGCGGCACTTTCCAGGGCATCAAGATGTGCGGCACTACCTACTGTTGCTTCAACGCTTGCACAGGGATTATTATGGAGGATAAATGCAACTCTTCTGTCTGATTTTGGTTTATCTTTCAGCTCTATCCATTTCTTCACCCTGAGCACAATCTTTTTCACCCGTTCTTCTATCTCGGTATGCCTGTCACATTCGTTATCTCTATCTCGTTTTAAGGCACCTATTATTATCGGTTCGATTACGCCTTCTAATTCGGGCATCGCTACACTCCAGCCAACTTCCAGGCTGTTTAACCCCTGTATATCCTTTTTCCATCCCTCTTCTGTCGTATGGTAAGGCATAATGGGGTGGAATACAGGAACATCGAGTTTCTTCAGTGCGGTTACCGTCCCACCCTCGTCTCCAGCATTAAATGCCGATTGTAGGTTTATGAATGCGTCAATCCTGCCCATAAAGAAAGCGTCAATGACTTCTCCGCTTGATTTGGCGCCTAATTCCTTATCGCCCATCCCATAGCTGAAGACAGGGATCACATCAAACTCGTTTTCTAATTCGCGAATCAAAGCATTCACGGGTTCGAGGTCTCTGCTCGCCCAATAAGTACGAAAGAAGAGAATGCCAATCTTATGCTTGCGATTGGGTTCATACCACGCGAAATAGTCATCTAAACAGTCGAAAGCAATTTCGGCATCCGGATGATATATGCCCTCCCACAGCGACTCTTTTGGGTTCTCATATTTATAATCCAGACCTAAAACCTCTTTCCCTATGTATCTTATCATATTGTTTATGTTCTCTGCCTCGCCATATGCGTGGTAGGCATTGACCGTTGCAACAACATCTAAGGGGACATTAGAAAGCGACCAGTAGGAAGAATCATGTCCAAAAGAGATTGTGGGTACTTCTTTATCCAGCCCTTCGATTATCTCGTCCCAATGTGCCTCGTTTGAGGGATGTAAAAGGATGATGTCCGCCTGCCCAAGGGATTTTATGCACTCCTTTCGCTTCCTCGCATCTTCCACGTCATAGGTCGACCACACGTTTAACTCCACACCAAGTTCTTTACAGGCATTGATGAGCAATGCCATATCACTTCCCCATGTTATTGCAACTAACTTCATTTTTCATATCTCCCTACTCTATTATTATAACTTGTGATATAAAAATGTTATTTATATCCCCCAAGATCACATGGATTTTCACAAACTTTTTACCGTTGTTAAAACTCTTGACGGGAAACCGATACTCAGTCAAATCAGTTCTGGCTTTCCTTCGGGAGTTATGCTTTTATTGTATTACAAAATAGATTGTAGTTATTATGAATACCGTTGTGCCAATGAACACGGCGAGTTCGATAGAAGCCAGTTTTGTGGCGAACTTGATGCCATAGATAGAAGTAAAAATAGGGAAAACGTTCTTCGGGAAATCCATTATAGAAACGAAAAGGAGCAAGCCAAGGAATAGAGTGAGCAAAACCTCCTTAGAAGTAAATAAATCGTTTCTGAACATCTCGCCTGCCATAACCATACCTGCCGTAGGGCTTGCAATCTGCGTAGAGATTACAATAATGGATTGTGGAGAAAGACCAACCGGATGTAAAGCAGGAGCGATATGTTCGCCTAACGCCTCAAATGCACCAAAATGCATCAATAACATTAACACGATAAGTGTTATCCCCAGCCTCAGCGATATTTTTTTCATGAGATTTAGAGCTTCAATAAAGGATTTCTTTATTGCTTCTTTCTTTGATTTTTTTATCTCTTCTCCCGCTGATGATTTATCTCCAACGCCTGCATTTACTTGTTCCACCTGGTTGATGCTCAGTCGAGCATAACAAAGTCCTATCGTCATGGTTACAATAGCTCCGATAAAAGAGAATGCGATATACTTCGCG
>CAZOEM010000179.1:0-5999 GCA_964578735.1 uncultured Halobacteria archaeon
TTGTACGGCGGTCTCACACGCGCATCTATTATCATTCTTCTTCTTTTTACCTCTTATAATATCCTGCTATCAATATTATATTATATGCAGTGTTTGGGTTCATATATTTTATATAGTATACAGAGGCTATCCAACAATTCAAAAACCGAAGAAAAAGAAGGACAAATAGAGCTTTAAATCCAAAAAGAAGGAAAAGATTTGTTGCCAAAAACAATTGTGAGACAACCTCTGAAATTTAGGTAAATATCAAGGATCCATTGGATATGATTATAGGAAGACGAAGATAAGGAATGAGGGGTAACTGTGCATATCCTTCCAACTTTGGACAAAAGCGAAGTGGTATATATTAAGTTGTGCGTCATTCTGAGTTATATAGTAATAAGGAGGGTTAATGTCCGCTAGGAGGAAAAAACGAAAAGTGCAAACCAGCGAGAAAGCTGCAAGGCAAGAACTTAATGTTCTTTTAGAAACACGGTTCCATGGAGCGGTAAACATCCGCGGTATTCGGTATCAAATACTGTATTCCATCCTTCGCGCTTTTGATCTTTACGCTGAAGATGGCAAAGCTAGCTCGATTAGGCTTGAGGGGATAGAGGATGTGGATCTTCTTGGTCTACGTTTAGGGGATGTGTACATCCAAGTCAAGACGTCACAAGATCCATGGAAGTGGAATCAGCTCAAAAAGCCAATCCAAGGATTCCTACAGGTTTACCGTGCCGATCCATATTGTCAATTCGTTCTCGCCGTGGATTTTCCACTACGCAAAGACATCGCAAAATTGGCCCAAATAAAATCTCTTTCCCCGGAAGAAAGAAAACGTGTTGGGAACAAATTCCGCAATCTATGCAATAATGTAGGGGCATCTACAGATGAAGCCGATGGCCTTGTCAACCGGTTGATTATAGTCTCACTACCGGAAGAGAAGATTCGGGAGCAACTTAGACAAACCGTAGCCGACACGTTTGGAATAGCAAGCGAAGCGGTCGATACATACATCTCAGTATTTGTCGCCAAATTTTTGGATTGGGGCAAAGATAGAAGGACCATAACGCGCACCGATATTGACAGTGTCCGAGCGGCTGTTGGAGAAGCATTGGCCCGGGAGACGGAGTTCCAAGCATATGGACGCGGTCTGATTGATAAGATCTCGTGGGAATCGGATGAGAACCTCCTAGATTTCTTTGAAGGTAAGGGAACGAGACCAGGTCACATCGCGGCTGCCGTTGATGTTAGGCGAGCTGTCTGGCTTGAAAGGATTGGTAGGGCCATTAACTCTTCAAAGATTTGTATCATTCGATCTCCGAGTGGACAGGGTAAATCAACACTTCTGTACCGGTATGCATATGAACAATGGCCAGCAGAGAATACCTTCATCCTCCGAGTTTCTGAATCGCAGGAGCATGTTGAGCTTGTTCGTAACTACCTCCGCTTCAGGGCGGACTTGGGCTTACCCGTTCTTCTTCTGATCGACAACGCGGGATGGCGCACTCGATTGTGGCCACTCATCGCTCAAGAGTGTGCAGCACTAGGAGTTCGGGTTCTAGTGACAGTGCGCAACGAAGACTGGCATCGCTTCGCTCGGGAAAGTTTGACTAGTTACGAAATACTTGAGCCAACCCTGGATTTGGATGAAGCGCGACAGATATACAAAGCATTTCAATTGGAGGGGCGGCTTCATGCATCTATCGATTCGCCTGAATGGGCCTACGAAAGAATAGGTGAACCCCACTTGCTGATTGAGTATGTTTACTTACTTACACACGGACGTATGCTTGAGGAACGTCTGCGAGATCAGGTGAAGCAATTCTCCGAGCAAAAAGAAGACCCAGCCAAAATTGAGATATTGCGAAGGACTGCTCTGGCTGATACACTTGGAGCTCCTGTCTTAGTGGATAAGCTGTTACAAGACATTCTGTTAAGGGATGATCCTCAGCAGGTGTTGAAGTCCCTCGCTGGGGAGTACGTGACCTTGGAGGGGGGAATTATTACTGGGCTTCATTGGGTTCGCTCGGATCACCTTGCTCAAATCCTTCATGAGGGATATCCTGATCCCGCGAACACCGCCCTAGCAATCCTTGATGCTATACCACCTGATGGCATACCTAGATTTATATCGAACGCTATGTGCTGGCAGAACTTGGACGTTGATTTATTTATTAAGGGTCTGGTGGAGAAAGCAAAGGATGCAACTCTCGATACTATCTTAGTCTTCCTCGATGGCATCTTTGAAGCTGGTGAACGACAGTTTTTCAAGGCCAATCAAGGTTTATTTGATGAGGCATATGAGCTTATTGGCCCAGATGGTACTTTTCTACTGAGTTCCTACTTCCTACCGGTCGTGAAGGTGGACACTATAGACCAGATGGTCAAGGTACTGGGTGACAAGGGAGAAAACTTTCGAAAGTTACAAGAAATCGCGTCTAAAGCTAGCAAAGCGCATAGAGGTCTCGATCTGTGCCGCGACTTTTTAAGTAATGTCAGCCCATATATACAGCCAGAATCACTGCAAGGAAGCCACGGTGATACCGGTCGTCTGCTTGACTGGTGTTCTTTGTGCGAGTCCCGTCTGCCAGCTTGGCCAACAGTCCGTGATGATGACTTCCTCGCGTGTACGGAGGTAATTAGTCTCCCATTGGATGCTTTCTGCAACTTCACACAGGGTTTTTATCGGTACGATGAAACCACATACCAGAACTGGTTCTCCCAAAACCGTGAGGATGTTCTTGGCTATCTTAAGCTTCACACCGACAGTATTGAGCTAAAAGTTTCGGATAGTGCGCTGTCCATAGAGTTCTTCCCGGATTTGGAAAACCGCGAAGGTTGCAACGAGCAGGCGGTATCACGTCTCAAGAACTTGAGGGCAGCCATTCCCTTTTGCGAACGTTATCAATCCCAAGGCATCTGGCCCTTACCATTCGGTTTGAAGCCGTCTGTTGATAAAATTCACAAGAACATACCGAAGAAAAACTTACACTTCGAGTCTGACATTGAAAAGAACGTGGTGTGGCGGAAGGCGGTAGCAAGCCATTACCTTCCTGACAGCTACTACAGATACGAAGAGACATGGTACACTCTTCGACACAACACATTGCTTTTTGTGCAGGGTCTCTCAAAATGCTTGCAGAAGACACTTACTGGTAGAAAATTTAATTTTCAGTCGGTATTCAAAGGAGGCCAACTGCTTGTGAGAGTGGAACAATCGTTAAAATACGTTCCATCTCTTTCAGCTGATGACCTCGAAACAATTGGAAAGACGCTTTCTCATCCATTGAGAGAAGTTCTAAAGAAGGGCGCCCTAAATAAGTGGTCTAGCGTTTTTCAGAATTTCTTTGTTCAAATACGCCAGTACATCCAAGAAAGAAATATGAACACGGGTAGATTGGCAGTGCATAACTTCCTGGAAGCTGTCAAACATCTTCCTGAAATGCACGAAGCTTTTGCACAGCTTTTCAAGGATGCTCCAGACTATTTTAACGCTAGCGAACTGGATACTACCGAGATCATGGCATACCGTGTTTTAGCTGATCTGCTGGATGCTTGGATACTTGACCCTCCAAAGATACCACAAAGAGATATCCAGACCTACGTTAGAATGAAGCGAGAGCGAAAACGGCAGGAAATGCTTTATCGCATCCGCTCTGCACTTGCTACTCTCGAAGAGAAGGATATAAGCATCATTCTCCCAGCCGATGTGCACGTAAATCACCCCCTTCGGTACTTGCCCTTGGCCTTTTCGGTGGATGATCTGTGTCATCCAGAAAACGAGCTGGAGGTTGTTATCAAGGCGCTTGTCGAGGTAAAAGACATTGCAGATTTTATCTGTCTGGTGCCAATCTACAAGGGCTCGCGCTTCCTTGAAGGTGGATACCAGATCAGTTCGGACACGATTTCGCAATTAGAAGAGGGCCACCTTAGAAACTGGGAGGCACTCGTACCACATGAACTTCCAGGTGGAGTATTGAGTTGTCTCCCACCCTTACCTTTCCAAGTCTCGGCGAGACTCCAAATTTGGACAAATGTGTTTGCAATACTCAGTGGTATGCAAGCTTTCGCTGAGCAAAAGAATAAGATTGAAACACTAAGAACCTATAGGAATCATTTTGAGGTAGAGTTGTATAACCGCCATAAAGTTCGACTTCATGAGATAGAGATGAAATTGGGTACTTCTGCATCTGAGGTTAAGGAGTCCCTGAATGCAGAATTTCCGTCACGACAGGATGATTCAATCTACAAGAGAGTGTGGTGTTTCCTCGAAACCGTGGAAGAAGCCTCTCAGCAAGGCACCATTGATGACTTACTTATGTCAAGCGGCTTCGATGTTGAGGGAATCGTAGATTCCCTAGAGCAGTTGTTGCAAGAGTGAGTAATTTTACGCAAACTCCCTGCGTAATAGATTACAATATAATATAATATAATATAAACGACACACAACAGCGACTTTACGGCCACGCTTCGGCACGCCTACATTTCACCTGCCTCAGGAATCGTCTCTGGAAAATGTTTAAATACCCCAAATTTAAATTTGACTAATGCAATAGTCCGTAGGAGGTCATTGAAGGGAGTAAGCCATTTGATGGATAAGGTGAGAAATAGGCCCCTGTGGTGTTTCTATTCTCACATGACCCGCTTAGATAGCACACGCCTCAAATCTTCCAGATCGGTAATAGGTGCTTTGCAAGTGTAGTTTTCACAGATATACACGGTTGGCTTGCCCTGAACAGCTACCTTATCCGTAATCAGTGGTATTCGACCTGAAAGTTCATCGTTTCTAGATGATGTGAAAGCAATAACTTTATTGGGCATAAAATGACGGCTGATTTCTACTGCAAATGCCTGTGCCTCTTCTATCTTTTGACTTGCAATTACGACTTGCATAGGACTGCTGAGATAGAACTCGAGCGCACAAAGCATCTGCGTATGCTCTAACGGGCTCTGCTCCACTTGTGCACCGAAAGTCCGGAAAATATTTTGGGCCAGTATTTGCAGTTCCTCGTTGTCTGTCAGTGCTGCAATCCGAAGCAGGTTCTGTGCGGCAATCGAATTGCCAGAAGGAATAGGGCCGTCATATGCTTCCTTTATAGCTGCCGGGAGCTCGGTTTCGCCATAGCGATTGAAGAGGAATCCACCATTCGCTTTATCCCAGAACAGCTCAACCACACGATCCTGCAGTTGGAACGCTTCACGCAGCCATTTCGGATCGAAGCTGGCTTCATATATGTCGAGCAATGCCGCGATGAGAAAGGCGTAATCATCCAGGGTGCCCGGAATCGCAGCTTCACCGGCTCGGTAGCGTCTAAATAATTGCCCTTCTTTACTGAGTTTATTGAGTATGAAATGAGTTGCCGAAGTTGCGGCGTCAAGAAAGCGTCTCTCACGCAATACCTGGTAGCCAAGTGCGAATGCGGAGATCATCAGACTATTCCATCCGGTGATAATCTTATTGTCTGTTTTTGGTCGTATCCGTCGGTTACGCGCTTCAAGAAGCTTCTGCTTGCTCCTGTTGATGATACCGGCAGTATCTTTGTTGACTTCATCGTTAGCTACATGAAGTACACTTTTGCCGCCTTCAAAGTTCCCTTGCTCTGTTACGCCATAATAGCAGCAGAAGACTTCGCCATGCTCTTCACCAAGAGCCGATATTATCTCTCTGGGTGACCATACATAGAACGCGCCCTCGATGTCTTCGCTATCCGCATCTATCGCAGAGTAGAACCCGCCGCTGGGGTCGGTCATCTCTCGCAGCACCCAATCCAACGTCTCGGTTGCAATCTGAGCAAAGAAAGTGTCACCTGTAACCTGATATGCCCAAAGATAAACCTGGGCTAAGAGTGCGTTATCGTATAGCATCTTCTCGAAATGAGGTACCAACCAGTACCTATCGGTAGAATAGCGATGAAAACCACCACCCAGTTGGTCATAAATGCCTCCATGTGCCATTGCATAAACTTGATTTTTCTCCACTTGCCTATTTTAGCGATTTTTCAAACAACTGAATTAGG
>CAZOEM010000180.1:0-5989 GCA_964578735.1 uncultured Halobacteria archaeon
CGCGGGCTTACTACGTGGGCGTTGCCATCCGCGCATTCCGCGGTAGGATTACCCCTAATGGCGGGGGTAGCCGATTAGGCAATCTGTGAGGCAACTTCTTGTCAACAGGAACCACAAAATTACACAGATTTCCACAAACCTTTTCTATCAAACTTTAAGAAAGTTTGATCAAAACGCTTCGCGGAAAGAAAAGCTTTACCAACAACTTTTTTTACCTTCGGTAAAAACCTTGACTAAAAAGTTATTTTCGCTTTTTCTTTTAGCACAGGCTAAATTTTCTTTTTGTAAAAAAGAAAAAGTGTTGTGTTAATCGTGTAAAATCTCGTGGGGTTTTTATGCCACTGTACAAATACAAACCATTTACATGTTTTCTCATGTTTAATAAAGATATAACCAGAACAATGACACTTGCAAACGAAGTTAAAGAGAGATTAGAAGAAGTGATTAACGATTGGCTCTTGAGATTCAATGAGATAGCGGAATCGGAATCCCATTTTTTAGATGCTCTGGGGCTAGAGCCAAATCTTGAAACATTACTGAGCTATACTATTGGCGTATTGGACTCTATTGTCGGCGGCTATATCCATTGCTTATATGACCGTGGCATGACAGAGGAGGAAGATGCGGAACTGATCGAACTGCTGCAAGGGAAAAAGCCAGAGCTCGAGCAGAAATTCAAACTGTTTCTCAAGAACGAAGAACAAGAAAGAATAATAATCGGACGCAGATGATCGCAGATTATCAGGATTTTAAGTACAAGAAAGCATGATTTCTAACTAAAATTAATTATTGACACAGATTAACACTGATTAACGCAGAAGAAATTAAATCAGTGTAAATCCGTGTACATCTGCGTCCTAAATTAAATCGGTAGAAGTTATAGTTTATATACAATAAAAAAGTAACATTTATGATGCATATCAGCACAGACATTGGCGGTACATTTACCGATTTCGTAATCTCCGATGGCGAGAAGATAGAGACCTTTAAGGTGCCGTCCACACCGCAGAACCCTGAACTCGCTATCGAGAACGGTCTTGATAGACTCACCACAGTTACTTCATTCTCTCATGGCGCGACTATCGCGACGAATGCGGTCCTGGAGCGAAAAGGAGCACGAATCGCGTTGATAACAACAAAAGGCTTTGCTGACGTCCTAAAAATCGGCCGTCAAAAACGTGCACAGCTCTACAGGTTCGATTACGCAAGACCGCTGCCGTTAGTTGACCACTATTTTGGAATCTCCGAGCGCGTATCCTCTGAAGGTGTCATAATTATGCACCCGGCAGAAGAAGAGGTTCTGTATGTGGCAGAACAGCTAAAATCTCTTGCCATTGAGTCCGTAGCTATCTGCTTTTTATTCTCGTTTCTGAACCCCGCAAATGAACGTGCTGTAAGGGCTGTGCTGGAACGAAAGGGACTGAACGTTTCTTGCTCTTCCGAAGTGCTACCGGAATTCCGCGAATATGAACGGATGTCCACAACCGTCTTAGATGCATATCTAAAGCGAATTGTGGAGGGCTACATAACTCGTATAGAATCCATTCTAGCGCAGAGAATGCCATTCTACGTCATGCAATCCAACGGCGGAGTAGTTAAATCAAGACTTGTGAAGCGAAAGCCCGTGAATATGCTCCTGTCAGGCCCCGCAGGCGGAGTAGCCGCTTCAAAGTTCCTGTGCGACCTCATCGGGCTAAAAGACGTAATAACCTATGACATGGGCGGAACAAGTGCCGATGTCGCTACGGTAATCAAAGGTAAGCTATCATGGACTTCCGAGGGCAGTATTAATGGCATACCGCTAAAAATACCGCTGGTAGACCTCGTAACTGTTGGCGCGGGTGGCGGAAGCATTGCACGGTTAGATGCGGGTGGCGCTTTACGTGTGGGGCCCGAAAGTGCAGGTGCTTTACCGGGCCCCATCAGCTACGGGCTCGGTGGAACGGCCGTCACGGTAACAGATGCGGATTTATTATGCGGATTTATAAATCCGAGCTACTTCGCAGGTGGTGAAATAGTTTTAGAAACAAAGAACGCGAAAATGGGCATGGAAAAGCTCGCGAATAAGATTGGGGTGCCATATGAAGATACGATTCTGGGCGTTTGGAATGTAGTGAACTCAAACATGATTAGTGCCATCAGGTTAGCGTCTGTGGAACGAGGACTTGACATCCGTGACTTCGCTTTAATCGCTTTTGGTGGTGCGGGACCCGTGCATGCAGCCGCACTGGCGCGCGAGTTGAACATCCCAAAAGTTATCGTTCCTTTTGCACCCGGGGTATTCTCGGCCTATGGCATCATGGTATCTGACGTGCAACTGGATTATAGCAAGACTAACATATTGCGAGCGAGAGAAGCAGAGGCAGAAGAGTTTGTAAATGAGACGATAGAAGATTTTACGGCAGAAGCAAAAAGAGAGCTTATGATGCAGGATATTGAGTTTGAAGATGCGATGCTGTTGCCATCTCTGGATATGCGCTATGTTGGTCAGAGTTATGAACTGAACGTGAGCTATAATGGCCTGGAAGCGGCACAAAAACAATTCTACGATTGTTACCGCCAACAATATGGCTATTCTATGACTTTGGAGGCCGTAGAAATCGTTAATGTTCGGTTGCGGGTGATGGCAGCCAGAGCGAAGCCGAAACCACCGAAGGTTGTGCTTAACGGTAAGGGCAAGCCTGTTGGATATAGAGCGGTGCTGTTTGAAGAAGGGCGGGAGAAAATACCCGTATACCAAAGATATGACTTGCCTGCAGAGCACGAAGGCGCGGTAATTATTGAAGCTGCGGACTCTACCATCATTGTGCCTCCGGGCACGAGTTTTTCGGTTGATCTGTATGGCGATATTGTTATGCAGATTGCCTAATGATGTCTTGTCAGGTGTGTTTGGTTAAATATTTATGGGCCACCAAAAGTAGAGGCATATAAAAATATCGTATTTGTTTAGCTCCTTTTTACAGGACCACCCGATTACACAGATTTTCACGAGAAAAAGAAATCTCGTGGTTTTTTTAGTTAGTTATACAAATAATCCTCAAACATTTATCACTTCATTCTTTTTTCTTTTGCATCATCTTCCTTCCCTTTCGCGTCTTCCAGCTTGTAATTACCAAACTTTTCTATCTTTGGCTTTTTTGCTGCTATATAGTACGGTACTGCAAGGATAAGCACAACTCCGCTGACCACTGCGAGAACTATAAGCCCTAGCAAAACGCCAAATCCTACGAGCAGAGCGATGAGCGCGAGAATATCAAAGTAATAGAATAGTCCCAGGAGTATTGCAACTAATGCTAAAAAAATAAGAACGGCGATAGCAGAATTTCTCATCTTTTGCCTAACGTTTCCTCCAGCAGAGTACCAACAATACCGGAAGAGCCAGAAGATTCTCTTTTGTTCGGTAAGAAAGGTGCCAGGGCAGAAGCTAAATTGTGCAATGTCATTGACTGAATAATTATCTTTCCCGGACCGGTTAGAGCGGTCAAAAAGAGTCCTTCGCCGCCAAAGAACATTGTTTTGATCCCCGGTACCGTCTCAATGTCATAGTCCACGGACCCCTCCCAGCCAACTACACTACCTGTGTCTACTTTCATTGTTTGTCCTGACTCAAGGTCAAACTCCACGAAATCGCCGCAGGCATGAATAAATGCAGTACCTTCACCCGCGAGGCGCTCCAAAATGAAGCCTTCTCCGCCAAAGAAAGTGGACCCTAACTTCCGTTGGAATGCTACACTTAGCTCTATGGAGTCCTCGGCGCAGAGGAATGCATCCTTCTGAGCTATAAATTCTTTGCCTGGTGCAACCTCTATCGCTTTGATAGTCCCGGGTGCGTTACCGCCAAAAGCCACAAGGCCTTCGCCTCCCGAGGGAGTGAATTCTGTTAAAAACATCGTTTCACCTGCGAATTTACGCCCGATTGCCTTGAGCAAGCCACCCCTCATTTTCGCTTCCATCGTCATATTTGAACTTGAGTACACCATCGCTCCTGCTTCGCCATAGACTCGCTCGCCAGAGCTTAACTCAATCGTTACCAGTTGCAGGTTATCACCTGTTATTTTATATTTCATATTTATAATTTTGGTTTTTGGTCATTAGGATTTGTTTGAGATTTGGTGCTTGTAATTTGATATTTTCGCTCTATACAAATGCACGCATTATATGTACCCCTTCTCCACCAGTACCTCGGCGTTCAATATAGAAGCACCTGCAGCGCCTCTTACTGTGTTATGGCCTTGCGCAATGTATTTCACTTCGTTCTCCAGTCGCCCGCTTCTTATCCGTCCTACTGAGATACTCATCCCTCTACCCGCATCGCGGTCTAACTTCGGTTGTGGTCTATCCTGCTCCTCGCGTACTATTATCGGCTTTTCCGGTGAGAACGGCGTGTTGATCTCTCTAGGGAAGTTGCTAAACGCATACTTTACTTCCGCTTCCGTTACACTGTCCTCAAATTTCGCCCAGATCGCTTCCGTATGTCCGTCTATCACCGGAACGCGATGACAGGAGGCGCATATAGTGACAGGTGCGTTTTTTATCTCAGAACCTTCCAGAGTGCCGAGTATCTTCAGCGGTTCACTTTCCATCTTGTCTTCTTCTGTTGCTATAAACGGTAGTACATTATCCAGTATCGCCATTGACGACACACCCGCGTATCCGGCGCCCGATACCGCTTGCATTGTTGATACTCGTACCTCTTTCAGCTTTAAACTTATTAAAGGCTTCAAACTCAAAACCATCACAATTGTCGAGCAGTTAGGATTTGTTATGATAAACCCGTCCCAGCCCCGTTTCGATCTCTGCTCTTCTATTAATGCCAAATGCTCTCTATTTACCTCCGGTATAACTAAGGGCACATCCTTTTCCATTCTATGGACTGCGACATTACTGGAAACTGCATATCCTGCCTGCGCACAGCTCTTCTCCACTTTGATTGCCGTTGGCCGGGGCAAAGCAGAGAACATAAGTGCTATGTCTTCGTTCTCAGAGATGTCGTCAACGGATTTCACCACTGTTTCGGCCGCTGCCTCCGGCATCTCATACGGAAGGAACCATTTCGCTACCTCTCGGTATTTCTTACCCGCACTTCTCTCAGAAGCGTAGAGAGCTCCAAGCTCAAACCACGGATGCCCGTCCAGAAGCTGCACAAACCTCTGCCCAACACTTCCCGTTGCCCCCAATACCCCCACTTTTATTCTTCTCATATTATCTCTCTTGTTCTTTCCATAAGCAATAAAAATTTAAATGAGGGAATATATATAATTATTTTATGGATATGTTAATACGGGGAGATTATTTTGTTTTTTGTATTGGTAACAGGCATTTATAAAGTATTTTTTTAGATTTTAAGGAAAAATATGTCATCCCCCCTATTAGATATATTATAATGTGTTAAGGGATAATAACCTTTATAGTGAGCATTTTCCCAGAATCGAAACTTTCCATTAAATTATAAATCATGTTTTGATTTAGACTCATAGGGATGCCTATGAGAATTAGCAAAAACAGAGTTTTGGATTTTCAAAGGTAATTCAAAACCATTTGAGCGGAATAAAAGCCAATGAATCTCTTGCAGACCAGGCCCTTCTTATCTTCGAGGCACAAGTTGATTTCATCGTGCGTCTTAAGGACATTCTCATAGATGATCTGATCCACAAAAGGGGTTGAATACAGCGGTCTAAGGATGGCAATAGACAGAAGATCGAGAATAGAATACTCACAAATAACTTTTCTGAAGCAGAACTCACCCATCATCATACGACAGCACAAGTTCTGCTCGATTTGTGCAGAGATGAGCGCAAATGGGTATTTCTCACCGAAGAAGAAAAGAAGAGAGTGACCAATAACAAGCTTATGGAATATGTTGAATTGACATTCCTGATAAGACTATACGAGGCTATTGGATTCCTTGGGCGCAATCTGAGATTTTCTGACTCCTGGGTAGATATCCACATCCAGCTACCAGACCTGGGAAAATATGCCTTTCTCGACT